>JAYTTH010000022.1:0-10386 GCA_043745515.1 Pseudobdellovibrionaceae bacterium
CGCGATCTAGCTGGTCCTTCATATCGATAGTAACATCGCCAAAACAATAGACTTGGCAAGACAGTCGCCGTCCATCTAAAAAATAATTTGTTCCAACGATATTTAGTTCGGTTCTGGTAGGCGGGTTAATATTGCTATCACCTTCTACAATTTTAATTCTGCATTCTGCACAGCTGGGCACTCCCTTACAAATTGATTTAATTGGGATATTATTGGCCCAGGCTATTTCTAATAAACTTTTTTCAGAATTGGTTTCAATAGTGATGTCTTGTGGCAGAAACTTTATTTTCATGATTTTGCCTTTTTATTTCTATTCACGATTTCTCCACAATAACTTTTAGGAATTTCTTTTTGCCCGCTTTAATTATGAATTCACGACCAGGGGTCAAGTCCAATTTCAATTTCGAATTCGAAACTTTTTCGCTATCAATACTAACACCGCCACCTTCAATCAATCGCGCCGCTTCCGAATTAGACTGAGTCATCCCTAGCTGAGTTAAAAGTTGATTAAGCGCCACATCAAAAGCCGCCTTTACCTTTATTTCATCCACGGTATCGGGCAACCCTTTTTGAACAAAGATTCGATTAAACTCATCTTCTGCGTTTGTAGCATCGTTGCTAGAGTGAAACCGAGTTACCAAAAACTTGGCCAAATCTACTTTCACTGTGCGGGGATGTTTGGCACCAGATTTAACATCGCTTTTTAGTTTTTCCAGATCAGAAGCAGATAGGTTTGATAATAATTCATAGTAGCGATACATAAGCTCGTCTGAAACACGCATTGTTTTCCCAAACATATCTTTGGGTGAATCCACCACAGAAATATAATTGTCGAGCGATTTGGACATCTTATTAACGCCATCCAAACCCTCTAGAATGGGCATCGTCAATATACATTGAGGTTCTTGCCCGAAGTGGGATTGCAAGTCCCTGCCTACTAGCAAATTGAATTTTTGATCGGTTCCGCCCAGTTCGACATCTGATTTTAATGCAACAGAATCGTAACCTTGCGTTAGCGGGTACAGAAGTTCGTGAACAGCAATCGGAGTTTGGTTCTTCAACCGATTGGTAAAATCATCTCGTTCTAGAATTCGCGCCACCGTGTATTTAGAGGCCAATCGGATAAAATCAATCGAAGTCATGGGCGACAACCATTTCGAATTGTAAACAATTTCAGTTTTATCTGGATCTAAAATTTTAAAAATTTGCTTTGCATAAGTCTTGGCATTGTCTTCGATTTGCTCACGACTCAATATTGGACGAGTTGAATTTTTACCAGAAGGATCACCTATCAAAGCAGTGAAATCACCGATTAAAAAGTGTATATGGTGACCCAAATCCTGAAACGTTTTTAGTTTATTTATCACAACAGTGTGGCCAATATGAATATCAGGACGTGTAGGATCTGCGCCAAATTTTATCAAAAGTGGTTTTTTTGTTTCCTGACTGCGCTTTAATTTCTTAAGTAAGTCGTCCTTTGAAATTAAATCAACGGCACCAAAACCAATTCTTTCTAGCTGCTCTTCTGGCCTTAATCCAACTAGTGCCATCGTATTTACCGTGCCATATCAATAGATCGTGTCTCACGAACTACAGTCACTTTGGTAGATCCTAAATGTGGCAACTCACGCTCTACTTTTCGAGCAATATCACGAGATAGCAATACAGCCAAATCATCGGTAACCTTAGAACTTTCAACTAGGACACGAATTTCCCGGCCAGCTTGAATCGCAAATGTTTTCAAAACGCCTTCAAAGCTATTTCCAATAGATTCCAAATCCTGAAGCCTGTGGATGTAATTATCCATTTGAGGTCGTCGCGCGCCAGGACGTGAATGCGACAAAATATTGGCCGCGTGTACTATCCATGCCAAAGACGAATTTGGCTTTTCATCATCATGATGAGACCGTATCGCATGACAAACGTCTTCTGATTCGCCATATTTTTTAGCCCATTCTGCACCAACCATAGAATGGCTTCCATCCACTGCATGATCAATCGCTTTTCCGATATCGTGAAGCAATCCCGCGCGCTTAGCAATTTTGGGATTTACGCCCAATTCGGCTGCCAGCAAGCCAGCGATGTAGGCCACTTCCATTGAATGATTCAAAACATTCTGTGCTTGTGACATTCTGTATTTCAAAGACCCGATAAGCTTCACGAGTTCTGGATGAACTTGATTTAAGCCAAGTTCAACGATCACCTGATCACCGGCTTCCCGAATGGATTTCATTATTTCAGCTTTTTGTTTTTCAACGACTTCTTCAATACGTGCTGGATGAACACGCCCGTCTTCCATCAGCTTTTCAATTGTACGTTTAGCAATTTCCCGACGAATCGGATCAAAACCAGAAATAACAACGGCTTCGGGCGTATCATCAACGATCAAGTCCACACCGCACAAGGCTTCTAAGGTTCGAATATTCCGGCCTTCCCGCCCGATTATCTTTCCTTTCATTTCATCATTTTGAAGCGCAAGTACGCTGACTGTGCGTTCTGAAGTGTATTCCGCTGCAAATCGCGACAAGGCAGTAGCAATTACTTTTTTAGCTCGCATCTGGGATTCTTTTTGCGTTTCATTCTCAATGTCAGCAATACGTTTAGCTGCTTCGGATTTGGCTTCATCTTCCAAAGATGATATCAGTTCACGTTTGGCTTGATCCTGAGTCATCTGCGCTACAGTTTGCAATTTCATTTTTAGATTACTTAATTCTTCTTCTGATTTTTTATCTTGATCACTTAATTTTTGTTCTTGAACGCGCATTTTTTCTTCGCGATCTTTTAAAGTTCCCATAAAACGATCGTTGTCGTCTTTGCGAGTTTTACCCAAATCGTCCATCTCTTTTAATTTTTTTTCTAACTGCTGTTCTTTAGATCGCATTTGATTTTTTTGTTTCTGAATTTCTGCTTCCAAATTTTTACGAGCCCGAGCCTCAAAATCTTTGGACTTTGCTTCCGAGTCTTTTTTGATTTTGTTAGCCTCATTTTTAGCTTTACTTAAAATTTTCTCGGCTTCGATTCGAGCTGATTTTTTTTGAAGCTCGTCTTTGTACTTTTTAACAAAAAATACTACAATACCGCCCAAAACCAATCCAACAATTATTGAAATTATAATTTCCATTTCAGTCCTTTATTTCTAAGCATTTGCTTTCAGTAATAATAATATCCATCTTGATATCCCAACTGTCGACAGGCAGATGATCATCCGTCCACTGACAATCAAAACAAACCCCTATTTTTAATCCTTTAAAATTTGACAAGTATTGATCGTAAAATCCCTTACCTCGTCCGAGACGCTCACCATAAGCACTGAAACCCAATCCGGGAACCAACACAGCATGAATCTCATTCGATAAAACCAAAGCCCCTAACGCGGGGTAGCGAAAGCCTAAAGAACTAACGACCCAATCAGTTTGGCCGTAGTTCGGCACAACTAGAAATCGCAATTCTTGACCAGAGATATCAGGAAAACAGAGAGGAACCCCCAGCGAGGAATATAAATTTGCCAAGTCTGGCTCATCACTTAGGCCATTAAAAACCGCCACAGTACCGTTAACATTTTTTAAAATTGGTAATAATTGATTTGTAATCCGAGCTTCAGCCGATGATTTCCCAACTGGATTGGCAATAAAGAGCCTTAATCGCTCTTTCAAATACGTCCTAAAATCCGTTTTAGTGTTCGCCCCATTTAAATCCGAAATCAAAACCCCACCCTACCTGTTTCAAGCGCCTGGCTTTGGAAAGGTCTAAAGGCGTCCTATGCGAGGCAGGTTTGGTGAAATTTCGCGAAGGCGTACGCATAAGTACGTCGCGCGAAGTTTCACCAAATCCAACGAAGCAGATGGCGGCTTTAGGCCTTTCCGCGTGAGTTTTCGAGGTCTACTGAGAGTTTTAGGACCCGCTCTTCTATCTTTTCTAATTCCCGATGGGCCTTGCGTTTCAAAAGAATTAATTCCTCAGCTAAATTGAGAGCGGTCAATACGGCCGCATTTTGATAGGACCCATGTTTAGTTAATGCCAAAGACTCTTCCATCTTTTTATTGATAAAAGCGACAAGCTCTTGAACTGTTGCATCATCATGGTTAGTTTTTAGGCGATAAGGGATGCCAGCTATTAGAAACTCGTAGGATTTCGCTTCGCGAGCGGCACCACTAGCCTCTCTGGCCATTCCTTTTTCTTTAACTAAACCATTTTCAGAGCGAATCATTGTTCTACTTTCTCAGATATTCGAAAACTTAACTTAATTATATATTCTAAATATTCAATGTCCATCAATTTATCGCTTCAAACATAAGCAAAGGACGCCTTGAGTTTTCTTGCTTTCACATTTGAGCTGCCTCTTGTCGCGACCGCTCGACAGATCTAACTCAATCGTTTTATCATTGCTTGTTTTGTAGGACATTTCCATTTTACTTGGCTTTGTATCAAGCCAAAGGGATTCATCTTCAATCAATGAAACATCGAGCAAATACCTCTGCGGCACCTCTTTAAGGGGGTTTTTAAATTTTTCTTTTTTAACAGGAACCATTTCAGCGACATCATCCTTATCAAGCTTTTCCAGGTAAAAATCATATTCGGGCAATCCCTTGGTCCATTTTTGCAAACTGATTGTCAGTCGGTGCGTTTCAGGACCCAGCTTGGGATCGATAAACAGAATTTTTCGATAGCGCAAAACTGACTTATTTGTTGGAAATGCATTGCCTATAGTTTTCTTCAGTTGGTCCAAATCTACATCAAATTCTAATTTTTCATTTTTTAATTCAGGATAGCAATTGATGACATTTTGATACGAAATAGAAGGAATTTTTTTTTTAGTTTGCGCTTCAGTCAAACCGGCAAAAAAGCATATAGCCAAAATAGAGAAATAAATATAAATCTTTTTTGTCACTCGCCTAGTTTTCCGTTTACCAATGAAAATGTCTATACTTATTTTCGAGCGCACACTGAAGTAAAGCTAGACAACACCGCCTCAATCTAAGATGTTTAATTCAAAAGTTAGAAATGGGGTTATTTGAATTTTATCCTAATCGCATGTGCTATGATTCTCGTAAGTCCAATTCTTTTGATACTTTGGCTGTTGGATTTGACTACAAAATCCAATTTTTCAAAAAAGAAAGACTCTCTGCCAGCAACGATACAAATGACTTTGCTTTCCCTTTTAGGCACCTCTGCGGCCCTTAGAATCTGGTGGATTTTTTTTGATGATAGTTCGGTTAAAAAAGACGGTTGGATTGAATTTTTTGGCCACATTGTTCCACCAATTTCAAGCAGTGCTCCCCTCTTTCTGATCACACTATTTTCAACTTGGGGCTACTTTTACCTGGCCCGACGCGAGATTGAGTTTAGTTTAAATTTTCGATTATGGCCGCTTCTAAACCTAATTAGCGCCTATATTCTTACAGCCTTATCGATCGTTTCGATTTTTAGCTCGGCTCTACCAACTATAAAATAACCTACCCGGATTCCGCCCTAATGCCTCCGTCCACCTTCAAAGTAAATCGTCCAAGCTGGGGAATTTCAAAACTAATTCGATCAATTCGTTTGTCAGTAAAGTGCGCAACGGCGTCGCTTGATTGCAAAATAGAATTGAACTCACTATTAAGGGACAGTATCGGTCGCACCCCAAGGGAATTGGCATCATTTGGAAACTAGAATTCGAGTTTTAAGAATTGCAAATGGAAGCCCTGAAAAAACTTAACCCAAACTTATAATATGGGTTGGCTCGATAACTTGAATGACCCATTCCAAATGAACAGAGTTTTCCTTAATCGACATTCGCATTTTTCTAGACGGAGAACTGATCAATGACGGATCGAATGACAAAACTTCCATTTTAGTCTGCTTTTTTTATTGTTTCTACGCTCACAATATTGAATCTACATATTCGCGCTTGGAAAAGGCTTTCAAATCATTGATCTTTTCGCCGATACCTAAAATTTTAATTGGAATTTTAAGCTCGTTGCTTATTCCAATGACCACGCCACCTTTAGCCGTTCCATCCATTTTAGTAAGGATGACACCCGTTAAATTCAAAGCTTGATGAAATTCGCGCGCTTGAATCAATGCATTTTGTCCCGAGTTTGCGTCCAGCACAATCCACACATCATGAGGGGCTTCAGACAAATTCTTTGACATGACTCGTTTTACTTTTTTTAGCTCTTCCATTAAATTCACCTGCGTGTGCAGTCGACCGGCAGTATCGATAATAACCAAATCATATTTTTGAGCTTTTGCCTTGGCCACGGCATCAAAGGCCACGGCACTAGGATCCGTAACACCCTCTGGTGAAAATATTTCGACCTGCGCTCGATCGGTCCATACTTTTAATTGATTTTGGGCAGCTGCTCGAAAAGTATCACCCGCGGCCACAAGGACTCGTTTTCCTTGGCTTGCCATTAAGGCCGACAATTTGCCTATTGTGGTTGTTTTACCAGCCCCGTTAACACCAACAACCATTAAGACAGTCGGTCCTTCAGAGGCCCACGTTAGTCTTTGGGTAATTTCAATTAAATCCATTTCCATCGGACCGTTTGAAGTTTGCAATATCGAAAGAATTTTTTCTCGTAGAGATTTCTTAATGGCTTCTAGATTTTTTTTATCAGCACTCGATAATTTTTCATCTAAATAGGCCATTAAGGACTGTACTGTTTGTGAGCCCATGTCCGCAGTGTAGAGAATCTCTTCAATATCATCTAAAGGGCGAATGGAATCTACTGAAAAAACACTTTTGATTCGTCCCCAAAAATTCTCTTTAGTTTTTGCCAACGCTTTTTCAACTGTATTTTCAAGGACGGTATCAAAAATTGAATCCTGTTGAACCAGTTTCAATGGTGAGTCGCCACCTGAAAGCGGAACCTTTTCGAGAGCTTTCAGTTTAGGCACTTCGACAATCAATGGATCAATTGGTCGCTCATTCAGCGCTTTCTGATCATTTTTTGGCTTGCGAAAAGCTTTCAAAATGAAAGGAGTAAAAATCGCAAGCATTATCAAACCTGAAACTAGCACTAATATCTGAATTGCATGTGCGTGCGCATCTGGAAACGTCACCATATTATTGTATATCTTGAAGGGATACAGAAACCATGGTTGATACGCCACGCTCTTGCATAGTCACACCATAGAGCTTTTTGGCGACTTCCATGGTGTGCTTATTATGAGTCACGACGATGATCTGAGACCGTTTTGACATCTCTCTAACCAAATCATTGAATCGAAACACGTTGGCATCATCTAAAGGAGCATCAACTTCATCCAGTAAGCAATACGGCGATGGTTTTACTAGGAAAATTGAAAATACTAGCGCCACTGCCGTTAGTGCTTTTTCACCGCCGGACATAAGCGACACATTTTGCATTTTCTTTCCAGGAGGCCGAGCTACGATTTCAATACCCATTTCTGTTTTTTCCGGGTCTTCATGTAATTCAAGCTTAGCTTCCCCGCCGCCAAATAGGACCGGGAATACGCGCGTAAATCGGTCATTAACCAAATCAAAGGTTTCTTTAAATTTTTTCGAGCAAATTCTGTTGATTCGATCAATTACCCGACGAAGTTGCTCTTTGGCTTCGACCAAATCGTCATATTGTTTTGTTAGAAATTCGTAACGCTTGGATGTCTCGTCGTATTCTTCTATCGCTGACAAATTAACTTCACCAATGCGTGATAGTTTTTCTTTTAGTTCTTTAAGCTCTGTTTCCGCTATCAAGGAATCACCCGTGCGTTCTACGTACTTATGAATCACTTCTGGAAGCTGCAATAAATAGCGCTCGCGCACTTGATCGACTAAGTATTGTTCTTTCAATCGAGCCTGATCAAGTTTTAGCTGAGCATCATTCATCAACGCCAACCGATCATTTTTAGATTTCTGCAATGACGCTAATTGATCAGCATAGCCCGACAACGAATTCGACAATTCCTCAAACGAATTTTTTTCCGTCGAAAATTGGGATTTCAATGTTTCCAAAGTCGTGAGCCATTTTTCAAACTCAATTTTCTTTTCTTCTAAGGCGTACTGACTTTCGGTCATTTTTTCAGAATACATTTCTGTTTCTTCGGTCATACGAGATAACTGCATTTGTAAATCACTGAGCGACCTAGAAACCATTTCCAATTGTTTTGAAACACCCGTGTATTCTTGGTTTTTTGAAGCCAGTTCAATTTGCAGGCTTGTAACGATCTGTTGCAACTCTGGAAATCCTTTTTGGGTGACTTCTAATTCAGAGTCCAAAGATTTAACAAGTTCCTCAATATCCACTTTTTTGATTCGGACATCTTCTTGAGTCGTCAGATATTCGTTTTGTTTGTCTGTTAAAGTATTTAATTGATCTTGAATTCGCTTAATTTCGCGATCTTGTTTATCCACAGCATACTGAGCGTTCACAAGTTCTTGTTCGGCACGGTCTAAATCTTTTTGAAGTTCGCGAACTTTGATCTCTTGTTCAACTTTGCGTTTTTGCGCGCCTTCAAAATCAGACACAATCGTTTGCAACTGATCATCTAGTTTTTTTAGCGATAATTGCGCCAAACTCAATTTTCCTGCCCACTCATTTTTTTGAGCCGTTAAATCTTTGATTTGGTTTTTTCTGTGTAAAATACCCGATTCCGACGATCCTTTGGACCCGCCCGATATGACTCCATCGTGAGTTACTGAATCGCCATCCAATGTCACAAAAGTCCAACCCGGATACCGGGTTCGTAACTCAATTCCGCGATTTAAATCATCGACTACAGCAATGTGTTCAACAAAATAACTCACTGATTTTTCAAACTCTGGTTTTGATTTTACAACATCTTTTAGCAAAACTTTAACACCGGCTTCGTTCGCTGGCGATAGCTCTGTGACCATGGCATGTGATTCGTTCACCGCGAGAAAACTAGATCGACCCGAACGTGAATTTTTCAAATATTGAATAGCATCCACACTGGCTTGCGGATCCTGAGCCAACAACATTTGCAGGCGGTGCCCCAGTGCGGACTCCATAGCCACTTCATAACCGGGATCCACTTCAACGACATCGGAGACAGGTCTAAATTCAGAATCGTAGGCGCTTGCTGCACCAGCTGATGTGTCGATTCCTGTTTCATAGCTCGTTACACTGCCATCTGCATGCATTTCAGTTTGAATTGCGGTCTGTTTCTTTTGAACTTTAGATTTTTGCCAAAGCAAAACTGATTTTACTCCGGTTTCAAATCCTTCAAAACTGGATTGCAAATTTTCTAAACCATACAAACTTGACGTTGTGCGCCCAAGTAAATCTTTAAATTCTTCGACTTCTGATTTCTTTTCTTGAACTTGGGCTGTCAGGATTTTTTTATTAGCCTCAAACGAATCTACATCGCTATTTAAATCCAATGATAGTTGACGATTTTTATCTAATTCAGAAAAAATTCGATTTCTTCGTGATTCAAACTCGATTTGTTTTTCGCGCAACTCATTGGCTACCAGTTGTTCATTGGTTTCTTTTTCTTCTTGATCATTTATCTGAGTTTCTAATCCCTGAGTTTTAGCTTCCAGCGCATTTAACGACTGACCAACTGCAAAAAGCTCGCGCCGTTTTTCAGTCAATAAATCATCAACTTCTTGAATCCTGGACTGGTCTTTTTTAAAAACTTCATTGCGATCTTGGAATTCAATTTGCAATCGATCTACATCGGTTTTGAGTTGTTCAGATTGTGTTTGTAAACTGTCTTGATCACGAATTAACAATTCCAATCGCGCCTGTTGTTCCTGCATTAAATTGCCGGTCATTTGTTCGTTGCGACGAGCCTGCTCGATTTCAAATCGCAGCTCTTGGATTTCCATTTCCTTCTTTGATACTTGAGATTGTTTATCATAGTAAGAGGTCTGCAATACTTCGACTTCTTTTTCTTTTTCTAATACGCGCAGCTTTAGTGTTTCAAATTCTGCTTGTAAAGTCGACAGCTGTGATTCACCTTCGATTTCCATCGCTTGGGCTTCACTGAAAAGCCGCTGCGCTTCATCTGCGGTGTTTTTTAATTCCAGATATTGTTTTGAAGACAACCATAGATCTAAATCTTCAACTTGGTTTTTTAAATTTCTATAGCGTTCTGCGCGCTGGGCCTGACGTTGCAAAGAATCGATTTGGCGCTTTAATTCACCAATGATGTCTTGCAAGCGAATCAAATTTTGATCTGTTTGAATTAGTTTTCTTTGTGATTCTTTTTTTCGGGCTTTAAATTTTGTAATACCGGCCGCTTCTTCGATTAAATGACGGCGATCTTCTGGCTTAGAGGTGATAATTTTACCGATCATCCCTTGCTGAATAATGGAGAACCCTTTTGAACCTGCACCAGTGTCCATAAAAATTTCTTGAACATCTTTTAATCGCGCCGGTTCTTTGTTAATAAAATATTCGCCATCACCACTGC
>JAYTTH010000023.1:0-2800 GCA_043745515.1 Pseudobdellovibrionaceae bacterium
CTTATTAAAGCAAAGTACCGTCGTTAAAATCTTCGATTGTGGGAAATTCCTTTGGTTTTTTAAAACCAGCAGCGTCGGAATCTGATCCAAAGTGCACAATATCGACGATATTATGCCGCTATCTTCTTTTTGAGGGGATGGGATTGCAATTAAGGTGGGGAATCAAAAAAGGAAATACTTGAAAATTTGAGCTAGTTTGTAGAACCATTAAACTAGCATTGACTTGCAATGTATATACATGTATATACATTGCAAGAGGGTTCATGCTGTTAATGAATTTAGCCGAAAAGTTTCAACACCACGAAGTGCAGTATTGCGTAGTCGGGGGTCTTGCCGTTGTTTTCCATGGAGTAACCCGTGGAACTATGGATATTGATATTATAGTTCACATTACCCTAAAAAATTTAACAAAAGCGGAAACTGCATTAAATGAATTGGGGCTAGTTTCAAGGCTTCCGATTAGGGCCAAAGAGTTAGCGGCTTTTAAAACTGAATATATTGAAAAAAGAAATCTTATAGAATGGAGCTTTGTAAACCCTAAGAATCCTTCTGAAATTGTTGATATTATTATTACTCATGATTCTAAAAATATTAAAAAAGATTTTATAAACC
Organism: Pseudobdellovibrionaceae bacterium; assembly: GCA_043745515.1. Taxonomy (GTDB): domain Bacteria; phylum Bdellovibrionota; class Bdellovibrionia; order Bdellovibrionales; family Bdellovibrionaceae; genus UBA2316. The sequence continues at coordinate 613 of JAYTTH010000023.1, forward strand.
TATACGGAAAAAAAATACCAGTCATTTCGAAACCTGACTTGATCAAAATGAAATTAGAAAGCGGCCGACCACAAGATCTTGAAGACGTAAAAGCACTACGAGGTTTAGATGAAAAATAGAAAAAAGGGTCTGCAAAAACAATCGCTCAAAAGCCCACGGCTTACCCCAGAGCAATCCATGGAATTTGTTGAAAACTTTAAAAAAGTAGTTTTGGCCAGTGATCAAAAAGGGTCCACTTTGATTAGTTTAAGAGTGCCGAAGTCGCTGCTTGCGGCTTTCAAAATGAAATGTTTGTCCGAAAACAAGCCGTATCAAACAGAAATTAAAAAACTCATGGCCCAGTATTTAGAGACGGTGGGTTCTCGAAGACAATCCTAACAGCTCATTAGGATTAACCGGCTTATATCTATTTGAACTTCCCCCTGTTTGATGGACACGATTTTGTTAAAAAATGATGTCCCAAATCGTAAGTATACTTTGGAATTCAAAAAAAACTACCGTCATAAAGACGATTTATAAACTCTTGAAACGGAAAGATAGTGACCCTTCCTGAGTCAGAATTTCATTGCCCGAGTATATTCCAATCGATTTTTTAATTTTGGGACAAGATCGCATGAAATTTCCGAGAGTCACGCTCCAACGTCGATCCCACTTGTTAGAATATTTAATTTCTATCGCCAAAAGTTCCTGCGGCGCAGAGAGTGTCTTTTTCTTTGTCTCTATCAAAACATCGATTTCAGGACCGCCAGTCACCCTATAAAAATAGAGGTCCCGGCTCTTCTTCATATAATGATTAAATGCTCGAATTTCATTTAAAACATAGTTCTCAAAAGCAAATCCCTTCCAGACACTATCAATTTCCTCAAAAATCAGGCCGGCACAGGCGCGAGCGACACCATGGTCAAAAAAGTAAAACTTAGGATGCGTAACTTCCTTGGTTTGTAAGCCCAATTTAATTGCCTGCAGACGAAAACCTATCAATGTGTCTTCTAGAATTTCAAAATACTAATCAACAGTAGTGCGTCCGACTTGGCATTCTCGTGCCACATTTTCTATATTTAAAATATGCGCATTGTATATGCCTGCGACTTTTAGAAATCGCGAAAAGGGCTCTAGCTTTCTTACCAAACCCTCCTCCATCAGCTCTTGGCGAAGATAAGTTTCAACGTAGGAGGCCAATGTTTCGATTCGATTCTTTTGATCCGTCACAACTCCAGGTAACGAACCCCAATCGATTATATCCTTCAATTTGGCCTTTTCGCCGTACTCCTTTTTCATCAAAGGAAATAAATAGTTTTGCAACGCCCGTCCAGCCAAAAGGTTGGCGCCGCCTCGCTTAAGTTTTCTTGCGCTGGAACCACTTAATGCAAAATGCAAACGCTTTTCTTCATACAGGGCGTGGACTTCATCCAATAAGGCTGGAATTTTTTGAACTTCATCAATTAATACCCATTGCCCAGATTTCAGATGATCTAATTTCTCTCTCAACAACGATGGATTATGGCTGAGTGATAAAAAATCTGACGACTTCAAAAGATTAATTTCAATAGCTGCCTTTAGTTTTTGTTTTAATAGAGTGCTTTTTCCGGTTCCCCTTGGACCAAATAGAAAAAATGTCTTATTTGGCAGCTCGAGAGTCCGTTTAATAAGTGTTTGACCCATGGATTGACTCCTTTTGCGGAATGTTACATCATAATGTAGATTATGCAGCATTTTCTCCACTACATATACAGAAAGGTCGCAAATTTTTTAAGTGTGCCGAAGTCGATGTTAGCTGCTTTTGAAATTAAATGCTTTTCCGAAAATAGGCCGTATCAAACAGGAATAAAAAAACTCATGGCCCAGAATCTAGCGGCAGTGGGTTCCCCGGCGACAATACCAATAGTTCATATTAGAATGTGACCGAGATAAAAGTAATTAGGACATTTTGGACGCTGAAGATACTGGCCAAAAATATAACACCGCCTTGCGAATCGACGATATTACGCCCACAAATATCCAAGTTCAGAACTTCCATTTCAGAGCCAATTTTTAACGGTAGAAAATGAAGATCATTGTAATGCGGAGTCAATTCCGCATTACACTCATGTAATTCGGAGTTGACTCCGCATTACAATATGATGGTCTTAAGCTGACTTAGCCACTTCACAGGACGTATTTATGACCTCAAAATCAAAAAGCTTTCCGA
>JAYTTH010000024.1:0-2793 GCA_043745515.1 Pseudobdellovibrionaceae bacterium
AAAATCGCATATTTGAACTGAATTTTTGGATGTGATACAAAACCAAATGTCTTTCTGTTTTTTGCAGACAACTGAGACCCCTTCGTTTTTAACGCTTGCCCTAATTATCTTTTTTAAATCAATAAAATGTCAAACGAACATCGCTCATTTTTTCTTACCCTGACTTGCGACCGATTGAATCGCCTTTTCTACCTCGACTGGATCGCCTAGATATTTCTTTCCTGTAACTTTAAAATTTGAGTCCAGTGTATACAATAGTGGAATGCCAGTGGGTACATTCACTTGCATAATATCATCGGGTGAAATGCCCTCTAGTATCATCATTAGTGCGCGTAGGGAATTTCCATGCGCCACGATCAACACTCGACGTTCTAGCTTAAGGTCCGATATTATTTTGTCTTTCCAAAGCGGAGTAAACCGGTGAAGTGTGTCTTTTAACGACTCAGAATTTGGCAGATCACGCAGAGGAACATGTTTGTATCGAACATCATTTTTAGGGTGTCTTGCGTCATTAGGATCCATATCCGGAGGGGGAGTATCGTAACTGCGACGCCAGATTTTTACTTGTTCTTCACCATGCTGCTCGACCATTTCAGTTTTGTTTAATCCTTGCAGATTCCCATAATGCCGTTCATTTAAGCGCCAATCTTTAAAAACAGGAATCCAAACTAAATCCATTTCATCCAAGATATAATCCAGTGTTTTGATCGCTCGTTTCAGCATAGACGTGTAGGCAATATCAAAGCTTAACCGTTCCTTTTTCAAAATAACACCTGCGTTGATGGCTTCTGTAACTCCCTTTTCCGCCAAGCCGACATCGTACCAACCTGTAAAACGATTTTCTTGATTCCAAACGCTTTCACCGTGCCTAACTACAACCAACTGATGCATTTTAACCTCGACTAGTCTTTGGCCTTTTTTCAAGACCATAATTTTTTCAAAGTGATTTCTCTAGTGATTTCAATAGTGATTTCACCTTGGACTCTTGTCCCTATCGAAAAATACAGTACGACCTAAAGTACAATTATTTAAAACCAGTTCAAAGACAATCTTTCCTGTTTTATGAATTATTAGACACCTGACTAGTACTTTAATTCTAAAAAGAGCTGTAATCTGTCATTTGTTAAATATCGCAATAATTAAAAGCGGCGATCATTGAACTCTTTAGGAATTTACGAGACAATCGGCGCGTCTCTTTTTTTGAGAAAGGAACCACAGGTCATGAGCTCAAACCACCGCAACGGCTCTACTAGTGCCGTTAACCAATCCAATGTTGAATATATTGATTCACTCTATTCTGAATTCAAGCAGAATCCCGATTCTATAACTTTAGAATGGAAACGCTTTTTTGAAGGGCTAGAATTCGGACAAAATGGATCGCTCGGCCTGTCTGAAAAAGAACTCGACGTTTATCATCTTATTCAGGCTTATCGGAACTATGGTCACTTTGAAGCCTCTTTAGACCCGTTGTCGAATACGGCCCCTTCTAGTGAACAATTATCTTTAAAAAAATACAATTTAAGTGAAAAAGATTTGGGTGCAACATTTCAAATTGGGTCCTTAATCGGCAAACCAGGGGCCACGTTAAAGGAAATCTTAGCAACTCTTCGGCAAGTGTATTGTGGAAAACTCTCTGTACAATGCGCCGAAGCCTTACCAGAAGTTCGCAATTGGTTTATTCGTGAATTTGAAATTGAAAATCCAAAATTTAAATTAACAGCGACTGAGAAAAAAGAAGTTTTTCATTCTTTAGCCCGAACGGAAGCCCTTGAAAAATTTATTCACACTCGCTATGTGGGAACAAAACGATTTTCTGTGGAAGGTGGCGATGCTCTGTTGCCAATGCTTGAGACTCTTGTTCAAAAAAGCCCGCAGTATAAATTTGAAGAAATCGTAATTGGTATGGCCCATCGCGGTCGCGTAAACGTATTGGCAAATTTTATGGGTAAGGGCTTAGAATATATCTTTGCTGATTTCAATGGTCCTACAGAACTTGCCGAGCCAATCGATGGCTTTGACGGTGATGTCAAATATCACCTAGGGTATGTGGCCCACAAAGATACCTCGTCAGGAAAATGCCAAGTAACATTGGCCTATAATCCCTCACACTTAGAGGCAGTCAATCCGGTGGTACTTGGAATGGCACGCGCAGCCCAACGCCGCCGTAAGGACACGCAAGAAAGAAAAAAAGTAATTCCAGTTTTAATTCACGGTGACGCGGCCTTTGCTGGTCAAGGCGTTGTTCTTGAAACGTTTCAAATGGCCGGTGTTAAAGGCTACACAGTTGGCGGCACCCTTCATATAGTTGTTGATAATCAAATTGGTTTTACGACAAATCCAGAAAACGATCGTTCATCTCATTACGCATCCGACGTGGCAAAAGTTTTAGCTACGCCAGTTTTGCACGTGAACGGTGATGACGTTGAATCGTGTGTTCGTGCTTTGGAAATCGCAATTAAATACCGCCAGGAATGGGGCCGCGATATTGTAATCAATATGATCTGTTACCGACGCTTTGGACATAACGAAGGCGATGAACCAGCTTACACGCAACCATTGATGTATGAAATTATTAAAACCCACGCGACGTTGCTTGAAATCTATAGCAAACAATTGGCTCGTGAAAGTGCTCTAGAGCAAAAATATATGGATGCCTTTTATCAAGAAAAAATGGATAATTTGCAAAAGCTTTACGAAGAAACAAAAAAAACACCTCCCAGAGGAAAACCATTTAAATTTGATGGTTTTTGGACTGGCTTTCGCAAAGGTTCTTTGGCCGATTTGGAAACGCCA
>JAYTTH010000025.1:0-2783 GCA_043745515.1 Pseudobdellovibrionaceae bacterium
CACGCAGTTTACACGTACATTTCGTGACCCCAGCTCTAAAGCCACTGATTTTGAGAAGGCAACAACGCCCCCTTTAGAGGCTGCGTAATTGGCTTGGCCTGCGTTACCAGTTTGGCCAATCACACTCGTGATATTAACGACCGATCCTTTGCGATTTTTCATCATTAATTTAGTAATAGATTTAGTTAGATAGAACGCACCCTTAAGGTTTGTATTTATGACGCTATCAAAGTCGTCTGACTTCATTCGCATCAATAATCCGTCTTTTGTAATGCCCGCATTATTAACTAAACCATCAATGTCTTTCCATTCAGCTAGTAAGGGTTCTAGCGCTGAACCGACTGAATTTTCATCGGCCACATTCATAGCCAAAATTCGATGTCCGTCGCCAGGCAGGGATTCCAGAATTTTTTTTGCTGATTCTTGATTCGAGCTGTAAGTAAAGGCTACTTTGGCCCCGGACGCGGCTAGTGTGCGCACAATTTCAGCGCCGATGCCTCGGCTACCACCAGTTACAAGAATTTTTTTTCCGGATAACATAATATTTCCTTAGTTAGGGAAGCGTTTATTTAAGCGAATTGAGATTTTAAAATATCAAGGTCGACTTGATTTTGCGTTCCCAAAATTTTAAAGCCAGGGTTTTCCATTTTTTTAAAAAGTCCTCTAAGTACCGAACCATGTCCGCACTCGATTCCAGTAAGCCAATTTCGAGTCTCCATAGCTTTCATTGTTTGAGTCCACAAAACGGGCGCCGACACTTGCTCGGTTAAATTATTTTTTAATTCGGTGGGGTTCTCAACAACAGACGCCGTGAAATTTTGGATAATGGGAAACCGAGGTGTTTTAAACGGAACTGAACTTAAAAAAGATTCCATTTTGTCTTGTGCTGGCTTCATCATACTGCAGTGAAAGGGAGCTGATACGTTTAAAGGAATTAATTTGGCTCGTTTAGGAGAGCCAGGAATAAGTTCGGGTTTAAAATTTGTTTTTAGCCAATCAATGCACTTCATTGATCCACTGATTACAATTTGCCCTGGAGAATTAAAATTTGCTGGCGATAGGGGGGATTGACCAGACTCTTTTACAGTCCATTCGCACAGCCATTTTACTTGCTCTGTATCAAGACCTAAGACGGCCACCATCCCACCAGCGCCCACGCTAACAGCAGTCTGCATGGCCTGGCCCCGCAGACGTACGGCCTTCATGGCCGTAGTAAATTCTAGCACACCCGCTGCAACCAGCGCCGCATATTCACCCACAGAATGTCCAGCGGCCGCTGCAATGTCTAATGAACAAATTTCATCTACTGTTCGTAATGTCGCAATCTGGGTAGCCAACAGTGCCGGTTGAGTATTGGCAGTCAGCGCCAAGTCTGATTCCAAACCGTCAAATATAAGTTTTTGTAAATCGTGACTAATGGCTTCGCTAGCTTCTGAAATTGTATTTCTATATGTTGGAAACGTTTCAAAAAGATAGGCGCCCATTTTTTGTGCCTGGCTTCCTTGTCCTGGAAATAATAAAACCATAAGGGATCCTTTCAAATGGCCTTTAAATATAGAAATTTCTTAAAATCTAAGTAGTAAACTTCCCGACGTGAGTCCGGCCCCAAAAGCCGCTAGCAAAATTAATTGTCCACGTTTAATTTTGCCTTCCGCAAAAGCCAAATCAAAAGCGACCGGGATGCTGGCTGCCGAGGTGTTTCCCGTTTCATGTAAACTGACGACCACTTTTTCCTGAGGAAAATCAAAATGGCTAGCCACGCTTTCCAAAATACGTAAATTAGCCTGATGAGGTACTAACCAGTCCACTTCCTGCGGATTGACGCCATTGGCTTTGAGAGCTTCGTGACAACATTCCGTCATAGTTCGAACCGCATTTTTAAAGATCTCGCGACCCTTCATTTTTACGAACTGAGTTTTATTTGTTAGTACTTCGGCATTGAATGGCATTTTTGATCCACCTGCGGCCAATACAAACAGATCGCCCAGGTTGCCGTCAGCATGTAAATGCGAACTCATGATTATATTGGGGTAATCTTTTTCAGCACGTGATAAAATCCAGGCGCCAGCGCCATCTCCAAACAAAATACACGTTTCGCGATCTTCGTAGTTTACAAATGGATGTAAAACTTCTCCGCCAATTACCAAAATGTTTTTCATCATGCCGGTGCGAATAAATTGATCGGCAACAGAAAGCCCATAAACAAATCCAGAACACGCAGCAGTCAAATCAAAGGATACAATATTTCGGCAACCGAGTTTCGCCTGCAGTACACAGGCTGTAGATGGCATTATCTGATCAGGACTGACCGTGGCCACGATTATCATGTCTAAATCATGGGGAGTTAATTCCGCCATTTTTAGGGCCTTCAAAGTTGCCTGATAAGCTAAATCGCTGGTGGCTTCGCCGTCTTTTGCAATATGACGCTGCTTTATGCCGGTCCGCTCAACAATCCAATCGTTGTTCGTGTCGACTAGTTTTTCTAAATCGAAATTAGTAAGGACTTTCTCAGGAAGGTAAGAACCTATACCTGCTACTTTAGATCTGTATTCTTTTTGCGCGCTTCCCGCCATTGATGCCTCGCTTTATTCAGAGGCAGTGTCAGAATCTACAACTTCTTTTTTAACTTTAGCTGGAATGATTTCTTTGCCGCGATAGTAAAAAGCACCGTCAGATGATTTATATGCGTGATGAGGCATATGGTATTCACCCATTTTTTTATCAAAACCGATTGCTGGTGTTTCTAAGGCGTCGTGAGAGCGTCTCATATCTCGGCGTGAGCG
>JAYTTH010000026.1:0-2772 GCA_043745515.1 Pseudobdellovibrionaceae bacterium
AGATGAAAACTCGACGGTGTTTTGAGTGTTGCTATCAAACTCGTCTCGGTAACCTAATATTTGATCCACCGTTGATGTCGGAAACCAAGTTCGATGAAAATTATAGAACGTATTTAAAATGTGTTTGCTGAAAGGCCCCTTGTTTAAAAAAGTACCGTTTGAATTCAAATCAGCCTGTTTCAGTAAATCAAGGCACGCTGTCAACGCATGAATTTCTTTATTTTTAATTTGTATGTAGACAGGGTCCTTAAGCGGAACAGGTCGATTTGTTAACTGAGCAAAGCAACGATTGAATATGGCCGTTTCAGACATTTGAGCCATCGATATCGACGAATTCAGTATCGATGAAAACAGAAAGATCAATACAAGGAAAAAATATTTTTTTAACAGGGAAACCACCTCGTAAACCTAACATGCAAGATTGAATCAATACCCATAGGGATCGGAAAGGGAGCGCCGGTAACTGAGTGTTATTAAGCCTGTATTGATAATTACCACCATCGTCTAGACTTAACTCATCAGGGCCAAGTTCGACGTACTATTTTGAGAAGGACCAAGGTGTGGGTAGCTAGAGCGAATCAAAAAACTAGCCCTAATTGGTGACGCCATAAAGGTATGATTTTGATAGGCTATTTAAGTGGAGGTTGGTCATGAGAGTTCAATGGGTCAAAGCAAAAAAACTGACTTTTTTTATTTGGTTGTGCACATTCACCGCAATAATAGGTTTTCAAAACTGTCAGCAAAACAGTGGGCGTTTGATTAGTCCTTCGAGTGATACTTTAGCTCAGACTGATGGCGAAGTTTTTGTCCAGAAAATCAGCTTAGAAAATGGATTGTTTAAAATGAGCGGTCGTAATTTGGATCTTATCAGCAAACTTGTTCTGCAGGATTCGGCAACTGACAATAAAACCATTCTGAATTTAAAATCCAAAGATAAAACATCAGCCACTGCGTTTTCTTCTTCCCAAATAAATTTGCTTTCAAATATTGTGTATAAACTATTAGTATCTACTGCCAATTCGGCCGATCAAGTCGTGCCGATTCAAGTCGACTATAAAAGCATTCCAGCGGACGGAATTGCCATTGGAGGCAACCAACTGGTAATTAAAAATGGAAATGTAGGAATCAATACTTTGGATCCAACGATGGGATTGGGCTGGGGCGGATCGGGCGAAACGATTCTTGGTGTCTCTGGTTTTGGGTCGGCAAAAAATAATGGCTATGCGGGACGAGGGATGCTTTTTCTGGATAATCCTATAAGTAATTTGGCCTTGGGGCAGAGCTTAGGGGCGATAGTTATCACTGGACAAAATGTGCCTACTAATAAAATTTTTGGGTTTGTCGACGTAGTTTCCACGGGACTAACGGGTGAAACAGGCAATCAGTTGGGTGGAAGTTTCGTATTCTATACAAAAATGCGTGGCTCAAATCATCAAGTAGCGATGATTTTAAGAGATGACAAGAGCTTGGATGTGAAAGGCAATTTAATTGTTGGCGGCAATATCACATATGGTGGAACTGTTACAAGCAGCAGCGATCGAGTTTTGAAAAAGGATATTCAAATTATTCCAAATGCGGTTCAAAAAATAGCAAAAATAAACGGTGTGACTTACAACTGGATTGATTCCCAGAGAGGCAGTCGGCGTCAAATGGGAATCGTTGCTCAGGATGTACAGCAGGTTTTTCCAGAGCTTGTTTATCAAGACGAGAATGGTTACCTATCAGTCAACTACATGGGTTTAGTAGGCCCTTTAATAGAGACCGCTAAGTCGCAACAAATTGAAGTTGAACTTCTTAAAAAGAAAGTTGAAGACCAAGATCAAATGTTAAGGCGCCTAGAAGCTCGACTCAACAAGCTGGATAAAACCACTCAATAGTTTATTTCCTCGTAAAATCAACAAGGTAAAGCTTTCTGCCTCTAGGTAGTCACTTTCCATAGGGATCCAAAAAAAGTCACTTTGTCTAAATCTCTACAGTGTTTTGAAAAGTAAAGTTCCTGTAGAGTAGCGATAATTTTGAACAAGGTGTATTTATGTTTGGACGCTTAAATTTTACTGCCAGCATTCTATTTGGTCTGTGTTTTAATTTGAATTTAGCCTCTGGGGCCGAATGCATTTCTTTTTATAATTTTATTAAAGTTGAAATCCCTGCAAGCGTTCAGGAAAAATTTGATAGTGCTGATTTGCTGGCTAAAAAAAATGCTAGTGCCGCAAATTTTATAAGAACTCGTGATCATGATGGCCTGATTCGTGAATTAGTATTTTTAAATACTGAAATAGTTCAAAACACCAATGCCAAAGGGACAGTAACATTTGATGTTCGATATAGTTTTATAGATAGAAAAGAGGGTAAAAAAAATTCTCTTCAAGTCGACACTGTCGAATGGCTTCAGGCCTCTGATACTGAGGTCGCAAAAAGCAATCTTGCGATGTCTTTAAGACGAGCTCGATCGTTTTTTTTAAAAGCAAAGGTCACGCTTGAAACGGTCGTGAATCGAACACTGGATCTTACCATTTCAAAAGTTTCTAAATCGAAAGATTCAAACGATTCAGTTCAAGTCCTAACTGACGTTGGCCTTGATCCACTGACTGGCTCAAAAACTATGGATGCCATAAGCAAATTTGACAACCAGATGTCCGCCTGGGGATTAAGGAAACCAGTAAAGACATATGTATACATTGGACGCAACAAAGCGTTCACAGCTGGTGTAAGTCAAAAAACAGCAGTGGAGCTTCGAGCCTCTGTTTTAGATACCAAACCAACAGAGCAGGA
>JAYTTH010000027.1:0-10252 GCA_043745515.1 Pseudobdellovibrionaceae bacterium
AAATAATACAAATGTCCAATCCACAACATGCCAAAAAAGATATGCAAATATTTTAATAGAAAATGAAGCCCAACATAATTAAATAATGCTAAATCCATACAGGTTCTCCTTATACCTTTAATTAGTATATCGAGAACCCATAACATTCAAACGGAATTGTCACTAAGATCACCAAGCAAGAATTCCAAGGGCATAGAGCGCCCTTATTTTTCAGTCACTTCCATTTTGAACGTGGACGAATAAGCCGTCATTTCAGGTGCGTACATAGATTGAATCGTTGCCGAATTGAATTTATAAACCCCTGGGGTTGTGGCCTTGAATCTGTGTTTCATTAGGTATTCGCCTTTTGGAACATGTTCATAAAAGAAGTTCATCATCGAATCCCGAGGCTCTTCATACCGTGAAATCATATCCCATCGGTAGCCACTTAATAGAGCATTGCTTTCAAAGCCGGCCCCTCGTGGATCTTTCAAATGAACATAACTGATTTCTGATTTGGATTTGATAGTTAACAACACTTCAATTTCATCGCCCACAGCGACGCGATCCCCAACTGCCATTTTTTCTAACGCGTCCTTTTTAACTCGAAAAAATTCCCGTTTTAAATCCATTACTGATGATCCCGATGCATCCGTCATTGCATCCGAACTATAAATCCAGGTCATTCCCGCAAACACCGGCAACAGGCCAGTTTTTGTGATCGTTACATGACCATCATCCGGTTTAAAACTATCGGTTTTAACAAATCTAAAAGGCTCTTTTTGGTCCACAGACAATGGATCAATACTTAGATTTTCTTTTCGAGCGCCCCATTCAACCGCCAAATTTGTTTTTTCAGTGAACTGGGTTTTTGCTCGAAGGTAATGCATCAGTGAAAAAATCGCTTTCGAAGTAGCTTTTGTTGATTTCCATTCATTGCCTTTTCTGTTGAACAACAACCACTGGACAAGGCCATCAATTCTGTCGTCTTGTGGCTTAAGCTGTATCAGCGTCTGCAGAAAGAAAGCATGTTTTTCTACGGTATCGCTATACCACATCCACGAACGCTCTTCAGGCGCCCAATAGATACCGATCAAATCGTCTTTTTTACTTCCATCCAAGGCTCGTTTTAAACTAATTTCTGATTTCTTTTCATTTCCTAGACGTTTATAAATATGGGCCATGTACGCATGACCCAGTGGGGTCAGTAAGGTATCATGCTTTTCAATAAAGGGCACCCAAACATCCGCGACTTCTTTATTATGCGATAGGTGTTTTCCTTTGGAATCAAAGGACGTAAAAACATACGTTCCATAAATTAAAAACTGCAATTCCGAAATCTGCGCTTTCATGTATTTTGGCAGTTCACTGTACACGTAGTTGAGCGCCTTTTCATAAAGATCCTTGGGAAATTCGACACCATACAATGCGGCTTCACTAAGGCCCTCTAGAACAACTAAAGTGATATATAAGTCGTCATGCCCACCAGGAAACCAGGAAAATCCACCAGATGAGGTTTGACGTGTTTTTAGGTCACGAAACACTTCAGTTTTAATTTTTTCAATAGTCGCCGTGTCTAAAAACGAAATTAGGTCATAAGACGAAGTCATCCCTTTTGATAGCTCGATCCACGGGGTTTCAGTCAATTCCATCATCCGGCGTGGGTCTTTTTCTTCCCAAGGAAGGGTGATCGTTTTACGATTCCCCGTCTTTTTAAAGGCTTCAGCAACGACGTCTTTTAGCTTCGGATTTTTATTGTAAAGCGAACTTACAATAGCCAAGGGCACATATTTATTTATCAACTGCTCGGAGCAACTATAGGGATAATTAACCAAACTTGGTATCGAATTCAAAAGCATTATGGGCAGCTGAGGATCAATTTGCAGGCTCATAAGCTCGTTTACTCGAGTCGAGTCTTTTTTATCCCAATTGTTTAGCTTCAGGACATTTTTGTTGTCTTTTAAATAGACCAACGTATTTTCAATCAAACGTTGTCGAGATGGCAGTATTGAAATTGTCTTCTCTTCGGCATCGACATCCTTGCCAACAGTTGCAATTCCGCGAAATTTGACGGCACCAAGAACCGATGGTACTTTTAATTTCCATACATGTGTGTAGCTGTCTTCTGCTGGGACATCCACCGTCAGCTTTAAACTTTGACCTTGAAACAAGTCAGCAACGTTTATGCCTTTCCCTTCAACTTCAAGCGCCAGCTGCGTCGACATTTTTTCATGAGTCAAATTATCCATTTTCAACGTCAGTTCAGTCAAATCACCTTCACGCAAATAGCGCGTAACCAAAACTCTAACAAAGAAATCTTTTTGTGAAATGATCACTTGTTCATCTTGTCCGATTTTACCATCGCTAGACACCGCAAGTAACTTTGCTTTCCATGCTGTCAATTGATCAGGAGCTTTAAAATCCAGACTTGTAAATTTCTTGCTGATATTGAAAAAAGGATTGAATACCGCTGTTTCTGCGAAATTTTTTCGAATTTCAATAGGCTTACCGGTGGCTTCCCCTTTTTTGTCTGCGTCGTGAAGGCCTTTTTCTTGATTTTCTTTACGATTTGGTTCCGATTTTGGCGCTGGCATACCCGGGGCCACTGAAGAGGCCGAAATTTCTGCCGGGGCCATCGCTGCATCTTTAGAGGCAAAAGATGCACCCATTGATGATCTTTTGGACGATTTTTCTCGCTGGGGGGATCCATCATCAAAGCGCTCTTCCAGCCTTAACGCAAAATCATTTTCGGCGCGAAGTCGATCGGAATCAATCAACAAAAGTGGACGGTATTTCACTTTGGTGTTTCGTTTAAACTTTTCAAGCATTGATTTTAAATCTGGATGCACCCATTCAAGATCAAACGTGTTCAAGTATTCATACTGCACCTGAGATTCTGCCGAATAATCCATGTTGGCATAAAGTTCTTTCAGATTATCACGGTCTCGCTTGGCATAGAGCTCAAGAGATTGATCATACATGGTTACCAAGGATTCTAATTCGCCACTTTTAGAGTTATTTTTCACCTTTAGCTGGGCCATTTGACCGGGCTTGATCTTTAGGGTTTTTTCAAATTTAATATCCAACTTTTTATAGTCATTGTTTACCGTAATCATTTGCCGACTGCGTATTGGCTCGTTATCAAAGACTGAAAACCAGGTGAACGATGATCCATTAAACATCGATTCTGTTACTTTGAAATCATAAACTTTTATCCCATGTGTCGTTTTAAAAATAGGATTGTCGATAATCAGTTGATGCTTCAGTAAATACCCAACCATATTACCCGTGTATTCTGACGACCCAAAAACCACCGTTCCGGTTTCGCCGATTTTATATTCATTTTTTGAAAGCAAAGTGATTTCAGGAATGTAATATTGGCTCAGTTTTTTACCGGTATCAGCAACAATAAAGAAAATCTGAGATTCAATTTTGTTCGAAAGCGAATCTTTCGCAGTTAATTTTATTTTGTAAACACCCTCTGCCAAAGATCCAACATTAAAATCCGAATTCTCTTTTGCAACTGCCCAGGATCCTTTATTTACAGATTTGGCGTCCAACTTTTCAAATAGTTTTTGAAAATCATTTTTACCATTGAATCCATACCCACGATATCCGTGAGACAACAATTCAAATTCCTTTTTTACATCGGCCTTTTGTTGCGCCGAAGGGGGAGCCAATTCAAAAAGATCAAAGTCGACAGTGCCTTTAAACAATGCTCCGTTGAGATCCTCTAGCTTTACCGTAAATGATGGCTTTTCTGTGTTTTTAAAAAAATCTTTTGCTGCTACCGAATTGATCATGAATTCCGAAGTCGAAGCCGTAAAGCCCCCGTTACCAGCTATGGATCGTCCGCTTTCATCAAAAACATTTATGGTTACTGAAAATCGACGCGATAACGCCCCCTGCGCTTTGGGTGTGTAGTGAATTTCATATTCACCTTTATCGTCTAGCACTGCATTTCCGTTCAGGGTAATAGGGGCTGCCTGCAACTCACCATCACCTTCACCATAATACCAAGGGTGGTAAGCTGACGAAGTTACAGTGTAGCTTACCTTACCCCTTTTTACAGGTGCTCCATAATAGTATTTTGAACTGACTTTAATTTTTACTTCTTTATCAAAAACCCAAGGATCTTTGGCTTTTTCAACCTCGACATAATAGTCTGGGCGTTTGTATTCTTCTACTGAAAAATATTCTGAAAAATTTCTATTTATTTCTTTTTCTCGAAGTTCTTGAGAGTCAATTTCAAATTGAACCTGATAGTTTCCCAGCATCCCCGACATCGGCAAATCAAAATCCAGTTGAATCGCACCTTGAGTATTCGTATGAACTGTTTTTTCTAACATTTGCTGATACTGAGGATTCAGTATTTTTACTTTAATTCCCGTATTGGAAATCACTCGATATCCAAAGGGAATTCGCCGAAGCGCTATGGCTTTGACATTTACTTTTTGTCCAGGTCGAAAAATCGGTCTGTCTAATTCTACAACCATCTTTGTACTTTGAAAACCGGGCTTTGAAATATAATCATTTCTAAAAGACGATACCGAGTTTTTCAATTGGGCCAACGTAACTAATTTCGAATAGGCCCGATTGTGTTGAAAATCCCAGCTGTCGTTTATAATCATAGAACCATTTTTATCGGTATGGTCGATTCTTACGGGATCAGAATTCAATTGCGCCTTTAAAGGAATATCGCCTAACAAGGCGCCTGTCTCACTATCAAAAACGTAAAAATTATGGGCCGGTATTATTTTTGGCTCGACTTCGCCCAACGAAAGTTCAGGATCAAATTTTCCAGCCAGTTGATACACAAGCTGAATATCGGAAATTCGAAATTCAGCGCCTACAACAAATGATTTTTTTGTTGCTATTTTTTCAGAATCAGAAAAAACAATTTGATAAAGACCCGGACTCATTGCCCCAATTGGAAGCTCGGTTTCAAAATTTGAATGGAGTTCATTGGATTTTATAGAGAATTTTTTTTCAAAACTTGGTTTTTTCTTAAGTAGCGCTTTTAATTCGTCTTCGCCAAAAGCCTGCCTTACCGAGTCTTTAAAACTTTCAAAATTTTCATCTAAGTTTTTACCTTCAACCTGGAAAATTTTAACAAAAACCTCTTTCAAATTTCTAGTTGTAACCCCGAGTTTCAATTCTTTCTTCGAATTAAAACGATTTTTCTTCAGTCTTAATTCGCGATTTTCAATTTGGCCTATAATTGATAAACATTCCGAGGTAGACGGTCCTTTATAATTATCAATTGCTTTCCGGCAATGAGTTAATGCCTCTTCATTTTTTTTGCTTCCTGCATACACCTTTGATTGCGCCAAAAGCCATTCGCCGCGGCCCCTTGGGGTTTCAAGCTTGGTTTCTACATCTTTCATTCCCACAATTTGAGTTTTAAGATAGGCCTCATCACTATTCGGGGCTGGTGGACTTGGATCAAAATAGAAATAATCGTTTACTGGCTTGTTGGATTTGAAAATTTGCATTCGCCAATAGTCACGAATATAGGCTCTGGCTTTATCTTTCCCGACAATGCCCTTTTCCATGACCAATACTTTTTCTTGATTATTTGCTGACCAGTGATAGTTATTTCGCAGTTCTTCCAAAAACCAATCAAACACAGTCGGCATAGCTTCAATATCTATGTCCTTAAAATAGAAAAATGGCTCTACATCTTCAAGTTTCAATTCAAGCATAGATTTGTCTTCTTTCGACAAATCGGTGCTCGTTTTTTTCATTTCGGCATTCCAATATTGAGGGGTACGCTTAATAGGATCGGTTTCACCTGGCATTTCTTTATGAGCCAGTTGCCCTGAATAATTATCTACAAATTTTTCAATCGATTTAAGGTAAATAATTTTATGAAGCAAAGACCATTTATGATCTTTGAATTTTGGTGGCTTAAGCGCTTTTTTTAAAGTATTTTCAAATTCTTTAAGCATCAATTGCGACTGAAGTGCTTTTACATAACTTTCTTCAGTTTTATTTTCTGCGAAGTCTTTTTCAAACCACTCTAGCGCTTCTCGATACAATGCTTGGTCATATTTTTTTTGTCCATCTTCAGTTTTAGCCATAGTTAAAACTGTACCCAGTAATGCACATATTAACAATTTTAATTTTATTTTCATAATTACAATAGAGACTTCATCTCTTTTACGGAATTTTCAATTCCTTTTTCTAGGGAATTACAAATAATTGAATGGCCAATATTGAGCTCGACCAAATACGGAAGTTGTTTAATTTTTTTAACATGTTCTAGGTCAAGGCCATGCCCTGCATGGACCCGCATACCCAGTTCATGGCAAAATCGAGCCGCTTCTTTCAGTCGGCCCCATTCTTTTTGCTTGGCTTTTCGATCTTTAAGCAAGACCCACTTTCCAGTATGGAATTCACAGGCGTCGGCGCCCAGTTCAAACGCTTTTTCAACTTGCCTTAAGCTAGGTTCGATAAATAAAGAAACCTCTATGCCTTTGGGCTGAATACTGGCGATCACTTTGCGCAATCTCTGTTCAGAATAAAAAAGGTCTAGGCCGCCTTCTGTTGTTAATTCTGCGCGCTTTTCCGGCACCAGGCAAACCCAGTCCGGCAAATATTTCAAAGCGACTTTTGTCATAAATTCGGTCGCGCCCATTTCCAAGTTCACATCGACTTGGCAGATAGAGGTAATATCTCGAACATCGAACTCTTGAATGTGCCGTCTGTCTTCCCGCAAATGAATAGTGATCTGATCAGCGCCCCCTTTAATCGCTAAATTGGTGGCCTTTTTCATATCAGGGTAGCTAGTCGTATTTCCACGGACTTGTCGCAGAGTAGCCACGTGATCAATGTTAACTCCTAGGCGTATGGGGACTTTTTTTTTCATTTAGTTACGCCAATTCTTTTTCTAAAAAATGAGCTAATTTTTCAGCCATTTCAGAAATTTTAAATTTATCAAAACCTTCAACTAAAACTCTAATCAAAGGCTCGGTGCCTGAATATCGAACAAATATTCGCCCCTCTCCCTTTAGCTCGGCTTCGACTTCTTTTACCAAAGCAGCATAGCCTTTAATTTCGCTCAGTGGCGTGCGATTTTTTACTCGGCAATTAATTAAAACCTGAGGAACATCTTTTATAAAATCATTTAAATCAGATAATTTAGATTTCATTTGCTTCATAACGGCTAAGACACTCAAAGCGGCAATACAACCATCCCCGGTCGTTGTGTGGTCTAGAAAAATAATATGTCCCGACGGCTCGCCGCCTAAATTAAAACCATTTTTTTTCATTTCTTCGACCACATACTTGTCGCCCACTTGAGTTTTAACTAACTTTATTCCATTTTCTGTCATCGCTTTTTCCAAACCAAAATTACTCATCTGAGTAACTACCAGGGTGTTATTCCTAAGCAAATGGTTCTTTTTCATAAACAAAGCACAAATTCCTAAAATATGGTCACCATTCATAATGCGACCCAGCTCATCTACGATTATAACTCGATCAGCATCGCCATCCAGAGATATCCCGATATCCGCGCGGTAATTTAAAACTTCTTCCGCCAATTTTGCCGGATACAGCGCGCCGACTTCATCATTAATGTTTGTGCCATTGGGATCATTGCCAATCTGAATAACTTCAGCGCCCAATTCTTCAAAAATTGCCGGTGCCACTCGATAACTCGCGCCATGGGCGGTGTCCAAAACAATTCGCAGCCCATCAAGAGTGTATTCCATAGGAAAGGTAGATTTTGCAAAAACGATATAACGTCCCTGAGCATCGTCGATTCGTTTGGTTCGTCCAATATTAGCTGAAGTTGGCAGGTATTTATCCAAATCGTCATCGAATACCAGGCGCTCAATCTCCTTTTCCAAATTTCCTGCTATTTTGTAGCCATCTGGCCCAAATATTTTAATACCATTATCTTGATAATGATTATGAGACGCACTGATCACTATTCCTGCATGGGCCCGCATGGACCTTGTCAAATAGCCAATGCCTGGGGTTGGCAGTGGGCCTACCAGGTGCACGTGAATGCCCATAGAATTTAGGCCGCTAGACAGCGCCTGCTCGATCATATAGCCAGAGAGCCGGGTGTCCTTTCCAATAACCACTTTTGTTAATGGCGAAAGGCCTTCTTTATTTTGTTTATTCAAAATAACGCCTATGGCTTGACCGATTTTAACTACCATATCAGCCGTCATCGGAAATTGATTTGCTGTCCCACGGATTCCATCCGTGCCAAAGAGGGTTTTTACGGTGCGAGCTACATTTTTGGCCATATTTGGTTCTTTCATCAGGTTCCGTTTAAATCAGGAAGATTAAAACATCTCCCTCAGACGCATTCTAATTTAAAGTTACTCTTGCCAATGGTCAACGGGATAAAGCCGTTCACTCAGAATCGTCAGGTGGATTTGGGTCGCGAGTTGTTCTATCAATTCCATTAAAAACTTTACGCTGAACTACAGTCGCTTCCACTTTCTGAGGTTTAAGACTGACCACTCGGACTCCCAAGGGCAAATCCAATTTCTTTTCAGATATGGGAATTTCAATTTTTCCTTCTCCCATAGAAGAAATGTCTAAAAGAATGGCCTGATTTGAATTGGATTCCATGAATTTTTTTAACGACGCCCTAGGGCCAGTGACTCGAACCCTAACAAATGAATGCGATTGTTCTATAACGGAAAGCTCGGATGACGTTTGAATTTCAATATCGATATTTTTTGAAAAAACAAAATCACGTCGGCCTAAAATCGTAAGCCATAATATTAACGAAATAAACAAAGCCACTATTTTATAAGAACCATTTTCAAATAGCGAACCCCAAAATGTGTATTTATTTTTCACTGGGTCACCTCGTAGGGGTACCCTTTATATTTTAATCCGAACGCTTCGTACAATGCCATTCTGACTTCATTCTGATCAGCATTTGTTTTTAAAATTCCCGTTTGCACTATCCCAATTGATTTACTTTCTTCACTGACCACAAAAACTAAAGAATCCGTTTCTTCTGTCAATCCAATGGCAGCGCGGTGCCGAGTGCCCAAATTTTTATCAAGTGCCGGGTTTTTACTGAGGGGTAAAAAGCAACCCGCTGAATATATTTTGCCTGCCCTTATAATGACCGCTCCGTCATGCATAGGGGCTGTTGGGTGGAATATACTCGCTAACAATTCTGCAGAAACCCGAGCGTCCATTTCTGTTCCAATTTCAATATGGTAGTCGATAATAATTTCTCGCTCTATGACTACCAATGCGCCAAAACCCTTCTCGGCAGAAAGAAATAACCCTTTTGATATTTCTTCTATCATTTGAGTATCTTGCGCATTGCTAGATCCAGTAAAAAATGGGTTGGCTCCAATATTCGCCAACGCACGGCGAATCTCTGCCTGAAATAATACAACTACTATCACGAATAAATTGCTGAAAAATTTTTCTAAAATCCAATTGAATGTATAGAGTTCAAGCCAAATACTTAGAATATAGCCGATGGCCAGTATGCCCAGCCCGGACAACATTTGGATGGTGCCCGTTTTGCGAATCAGAATTAAAATACGATACACAATTAGCCAGACAAGGAACATGTCGAGAATGTCTTGAAATCGTAATTGAGAAAATATCAGAACTGAACTTTCCCACCAATACTTCCAATTCAATCCATTCCCCTTTGAGCGCTATTAAATTGAAACGGGCCCAGGACTACCCATTGGGTCTCGACCATCACCGGGAACTTTTTTAACATCAACACCAACGATGCCAATACCGCCATCGCGTTTATTATTTCTTACTTTTTCGATTTCTTTAACTTCGGCGCCGTTGACCAACATTTCAACTTCTGCTCCATCGATAGTTTCATATTCAAGCAACGCATGAGCCAACCGATCCAGCGCATCGCGGTGGTCAGTCATAATTTTAAAGGCAGTATCGTATCCGTCTTTAATAATCCTTGAAATTTCCATATCAATTTCTTGAGCTCTGGAATCAGAATAGGATTTGTGCGATGACTGTCCTTGCATCCCAAGAAAAACTGGCCCTTCGCTTTTTTCATAAGACTGTGGCCCCAGCGCATCACTCATACCCCATTCGCAAACCATTTTACGAGCTATTTCTGTAGCTCGCTCAATGTCATTTCCAGCACCAGTCGTGATGTCTTTAAACACAACGGCTTCAGCCGCACGGCCACCGTATAAAAAGGCAATCATATTTATCGCTTTTGATTTCGTAAAACTAAGCGTTTCTTTTTCAGGCAATGTTTGAGTTAATCCAAGAGCCATTCCCCGCGGAATGATGG
>JAYTTH010000028.1:0-2765 GCA_043745515.1 Pseudobdellovibrionaceae bacterium
TACCACTTTTTCAACGATATCTTTTGGCCCTAAAGTTAACAAGTAGTCATTGCTGATTATATTTTCAAACTCTGCCGCCACCCGCTTTACAGCTTTGTCGTCGGCGTTAGCATCGCATATAGAACTTACTAACAAGTTGGACGTTGGGAAATATTTTGGCAACGTTTTCGAAAAAAATACGTCATTGGATTGCCCTGTTTTAAGAGCACACGATTGGCCAGGCAAATTAGCTGATACACCGATCAAATATTTTGATCCAAACATGTCGTCGAATCTTTTTTTAACAGTCTTTAAAACCAAATCTGCTTTGTTCGGAGAGGCATCGATCACTTCGGATTCGATGCCTAATATTCGACTTTCTCGATAGTTTATCGTATCGCTATCATAAGTAATTACATCTTGCGGATAACATCGTGTAATCGGGTATAATCCGGCAAATTCAGCGGTCAATTCTTGGCATCTAGTTGCTTGATCTTTGCCGTTAAGTGGTCTTGCGCCGTCGTAAGGAATACCCGTATTAAATGAACAGGCTCCGATACTGCAGTTACCAGCAGAGTTCATGCTCGTTACATATTCATTGCAACCACTGAGAGTTTGATACCCAGGTCCAGGTGAAATATAGTTTGTTCCTGTATAATTACCTGCTTCGTCGTAATAATTGCAAGAACCAGAGGCACTTTGATATCCGCTATAGGAAAACGATAGCCCACGGGTAATTGTGGACCATTGTGCGGTTTCATAATACTGAGATTTTTTATCGACCATGGCAGATATTGAGTACGAATCATCTTCGTCTGTTAGGATATACACTAATGCCTTGTCGCCTTTTTTAAAGAAATTAGAAATCGATGAATCTAGGTAAATAGCCATCGCAGCAAATTGAGCTTCGCTGTCTAAACCGCGCGTTCCAAGGTCCTTTACGCGGGCAGCGATATTTGAAATCACAGTCGTTTTTTCTGCAGGTGACATCGTTTTAGTAAAATTGAACACCACATTTTTTGAACTTTCGCCCATCCCCATTGAGTATGCATTTCCAGAACGTCCATTTACAGTTAAACTGCTGATTCCATGGTAAACGCCCAACACCGGCTTGGTGATACAATTTTCGCCGCAATTCCTATCATCATAGAGTGTGGTCGAAACCACTTTGACCTGAGCCGTGTAGTCTTTAATTTTTCCTAGCAATGATTCCAAGTTCTTAGTCAGATTTTCTTGGGAGTTTTGCATTGTCGGCGAATTATCAACGACCAACAGGACTTTTACATCACCGGCGTTTTCAACAGTCGTAAAAGACGGCTGAATCGTTTGAATTCTAAACAAAGAATTGGATTCTAACCCCGCATCATCTGCAGCGCTAGCGACTGAAGACTGTTCCACCAGACCTAGATCACGGAATTTTACTTTTGAACAATTTTGAAAAAGAACAATTGTGAAGAAAAAGGCGACCATCTGGAAAATATAGAAAGTGGGACGAAACCCCGATAGTTTTTTAAACACGCATATCCCCCCAGCTCAATTATGCCATTATTTTGGAACCTTAAACAGATCTTCAAATTTTCGTGTCCAGTATCGAGACAGTTTATTTAAATTGATTGTGTCACCTGCCCGCGTGACCCGCAAAGAAGCTCTGTGACCAAGATCTAGACAGCTGTTTCCCTGCGAAACACCTTCTTTTTCAGGCCTTTGGGTTGCAACTGCATTATCCATGTTTAAGTTTATTTTTTTGATTTTCATTGTTTCAATGAGCTTTGCAGGCGAGGGCTTCTTTACCACCACCTATAATTTACCTGGCGGAGTGCGAACAGCATGGGCATCGACTTTTGGAATCACTTATAGATCGAGCGGAGCGCCTGCGAGCGCTTTTTTAGTTCATAAAGAAGTCGGCAATTCTGCGGGTGCCTATGGAAAATATTTTTTCTATTTTTTAACCAGCGAACATGTTGTTCGTGCAAATAACTGCGTTGAAAAAACAGTTTGTTCAAGTATTCGAATATCCTCAAGCCTTGGAATTGATAATATCAATCGCGCAGCCATAACTACGAATGATTTAAATCGAACCTTTGATAACCCTGAAGTCGTTCGAATTTCAAAAGAACCCGATATTGCTTTGCTGAAAGTTGAAGTCGACAGCAAATCCTTTTACGCCTATGATCTTGTTGAAATCAAACCCGTACCCAATTGCAAGATCGCTAACGGATCTGCTATTTATGTCATTGGTTATCCGGGGACTCATGCACGGCCCGGGGCCAAAGGCACCACTGATGCCGATCAGTATTTAAACATCAAACGCTGGAGCACGGGTTTTGTAATCGACCAAACCATTTCTAATTTAAACAATAGTGGACCTCTGGTTCATTGGACATCGACAACCGCCGATTCTTTGGGCGGCAATTCTGGCGGCCCAGCCGTGAACAGTAATGGTGAATTAGTAGGCATTATGGATAGCGGAGCTCGCATTGGGACCTATAATTCTAAATACCTTGGCGATGAATCCCGCCAACCCATGGTGCCCCATTCGTATCTAGAGAATTGCCAGGCCGTCGATGCGTTTTTAAAGCTTGGTTTTAAGTAAAAACATCAGTAATTTTAGCTGGTTAAGATTTGTTGAGTTTAATCTTTACCTGCTTAGCGTTATAAGATGAATGCCTACGGAATCTACGTTACACAAATAGAGCCGGGTCCCATACAATAGCTTTGATGACGAACTCCGCTAGGTCCGGAAGGAAGCAACGGTACTCGTCGAACTATGTGATATGGGGTGCTCG
>JAYTTH010000029.1:0-10193 GCA_043745515.1 Pseudobdellovibrionaceae bacterium
GAGTAGCTGGACCTGTATCAAAGGGATTTGTTGCCCTCATGTATTAATTTTTTCAGAATGAAAATAATATGTTGGAAGAAACAGGATGAATGCGATTACAGCAGCAATTCAGAAAAAAATGAATTCAATTCGACTCTTAGCTTTTGATGTCGATGGGATTTTAACGGACAACCATATATGGATGACCGAAGTCGGCCAATGGCGTCGCGCTTTTTCAGTTCGGGATGGCTACGGAATTCAAATGCTGCGCGAGCGCGGCTATCAAATGGCCATCATAACCGGAAGCAATAGTGACGATGTTCGGGAACGGGCACGAATTCTAAAGATGAATTACTTCTATGAAGGAACTCTAGATAAAGTACCGGCCTACAAAGACATCAAAGCTAAGTCCGGGCTGGCGGATGCTGATATTCTGTATATGGGCGACGACCTTTTTGACCTACCATTAATTGAACAATCTGGTTTTGGTGTCACAGTGCCCGAAGCCAGTGCGAATATTAGAGAAAAAGCGGATTTTGTTTCGACACAATCGGGTGGTAAGGGTGCAGTTCGAGAAATCTGTGACTTAGTTTTACTTCATGGGTTTTATAGAGGAAACGTAAAATGAAAAAAACACTTTGTCTTACGATTGCGGTTGTATTGGGATGCCTGACGGCCTTTTCCAAAGAGCTTATTCAGCTGCCTACAGAGGAACTTGCTCGGGAAAGCGTGACCCCTGTTTTTGACGTTAATGATTCTGTTCGAAATAGAAATATTATCACAGCCAGCCGATTTGAAGGGGCCATTTTTTATGGCTGGGCGTTGACCGAACCAATAGCTAATGTAAGCAAAATAGGACTATCGGGGTATTATCATTCAACGGAAGAAAACGCCTACGGGATCATGTTTGCCAAAAATTTTACTGGCGTGTCTTACTATGCTAAACAGCTTTTCGACGAATATAAATTGGACTTTACACGAGCACCAATGCCGGAAGCCAGTCTCTATTTTGACTATAATCTTAAAGCGTTTTACGGAAAAATGAGTATTTCAAAAAATTCTGTAACTAATTATCATTTTTTTGGATCCCTAGCCGGCGGCTTAATTAAATACTCGCATAAAACCTACCCCGGTATTGCAGTTGGATTGGGTCAAAAATTTTATTATGACAAGAAATTTTCTTTTCGCTTTGATTTTAGAATTTTTCTTAATCAAGCGCCAATTCCTTTTTTAAAGTGTGCAACGGGTAAACATGAGGGGATTAAGAACTCGCCAACCGATCCTTGCAATGAACCCCCGCCCACCTATTCTGATTTCTCTGAACGGCTTACGGTGACCTCGGTGATAGATCTTGGAGTTAGTTATTTATTTTGAAGACAAGGCTTAGGTGATAAAGATATGAAAACACTACAGATCATTTTTGTTTGCCTACTTTTGTACTCGGTAATCCTTCTGCCTGGGTTAGCTCAGGCACAAGAAAATGAAAACGAAGACCTTGATGTCATCGAACTCGAATTGGAAAAAGCCCGTCCTAAGCCACAGGCTAAACGACCGGCCAAACCCAAGTCGGAATCAAAGGAAAATAATTTTTCTGATTTGGCCAATTTGGTTCCATTTTCAGAGGTCTCTGTTTTACAAAAAAGATTCCTACCCAAGACAGGGCGGGCCCAAGTATTTGCCGGTCTGTCACTGACAACCAACGATCCATTTTACAATACTTATGGGGCCACTTTAAAAGGAAGCTACTTTTTTAGCGAAATGCTAGGAATTGAACTTCAGTACTATAACTTGAGTTCGTCCGAAGCTAAATCTACAAAGGAATTGTTCGAAGTTCAAAATATTGGAACTGATAGTCTCAGCTATACTAAAGAATATTTGGGGCTTTCACTGCTTTGGGTTCCTATTTATGGAAAAATGACCTGGTTCAATAAAAAAATTGTTCCGTTTGATTTCTATTTCGGTATCGGTGGGGGGCAGACAAAAACGGCACAAAAAAGTGGAATTGGAACAGTTAATTTTACTACTGGCCAAATTTTTGCAATTAACAAGGCATTTGCCTTTCGATGGGATTTTACTTGGAATTTCTTCAGCGCCAAGGCGATAAACGAGGATGGAATGATTAACAATCTTTTCTTTTCGGCCGGCGCAAGTTTCTTTTTTCCGGAGGCAAAATACCGATGAAAAGCGTAATACTTCATTCGTTTATAATTTTTTCGATTCTAGGGAATTCGTTTGCTGAGGCCCAAATTCGCTCAAAAAGGAAAGTGGTTCAAAGCCAACAGACTGGTATTCGGGATTCTTCATTGCGGCAACAGCTGTCCAATGCGCTTTCATTAGCGCAGTCTGGACAATATCAACCGGCCGCTCAAGCCCTATTTAATTTAGTTAAAAGAAAAGAAATAGAAAGTGAAAGACCTCAGGTAAAGTATATTTTAGGCAAAATGCTGGTCGCAATGAACTATTCCCAAGTAGCTGCCTACCAATTTGTGGATGTTATTCGATCCGATAATAATCGTTACCTTAAAAAAGCTATCGAAGAGTTGTCAGTCGTGGCCGATAGTTTGGGCGACGATACACTTTTAAACTATGCGATTGGAAAAGTAGATGTAAACGATTTTCCAGAAAAAAATAAAGATATGATTTATTTTCGAATCGGCGAGATTAAACTTAAAAACAAAAATTTCGAAGATGCGGTGACTGCATTCAGCCGCGTTGGGGTCGGCAGTACTTATAACAATCAGGCACTTTATCTGCGAGCCTTAGCCTATTTAGAATTAAACAAACCAGACCCGGCAATAAGTGTTTTTCAACAACTTTTGGATCACCGAAAAAGTAGCGGCGTTACGGATTCCAATCGAGTTTCAGCATTAATGGGGATCGCGCGAGCTCTATATCAAAAACAAGATTGGGATTCAGCAATCGAAGCCTACGCCAACGTTCCAAGAGATCACTACTACTGGCATGATGCACTTTTTGAGCAATCGTGGGCGATGCTTAGGGGGGCTCGGTTTAGATCTGTGCTTTCAAATTTTCAATCCCTTCATTCGGCTTATTACGAAGATTTCTATATTCCAGAATCGCTTTTGTTAAGGGCGATTGTGTACCTTTATATTTGTAAATATGATGAAATGGAAAAAGTTCTTTCCTTATATAATTCAATTTACGAGCCGGTTCGTCTTAAGATTTCAAATTTTATCAATAGTAACACTGAGGCCGCCAACTACTATTTAGAATTAGAAAAAGCTCTTGGTGCCAAACAAAAAGACCAAAGTATATTATATAAATTGCCTTACCTGGTATTAAAAAATATTCGTGAAGAAGGCGACGTAAAGCGTAGCTTAAGCTATTTGAAAAAAATACAAGAAGAAAAGTCGCGAATTGAAACTAGTGGTTCGTTTCGAGTTTCGGGTTTGGGACAATATTCTGTTCGAGTGTTAAATACCCGAATCAAAAATACCAAAATATTAATTGGCGAAATGGTTAAAGCCCATCTTCAAAATATGAGTGATGAGCTGAAGGATCTTGGTGAACAAGCAAGTTTTATTAATTATGAGCGGTTGAGCTCTAAAAAAGATTCGGCAAAAAAGAAAATTACGGGAAAGGACTTGCCTCAGACTATAGATTCCCAAATCGATCGTGAATTTTATGTTCAAAATGGATTTGAATTCTATCCATTCAAAGGTGAGTTTTGGTTGGATGAAATTGGCAACTACCACTATTTAGGAACGCAAAGTTGTGAATAAAATTAAGTTTTTTACCTCATTATTGATTTTTGTCACTTCGACGCCGGTTTTCGCTAAAAAAACAATGGGAGAGCTGTTTTCAAATGTGGGCTTGGAAAATCGAGGTGGAAAGCTATCCTCGGGAGGTAAAGGATCTATTCGAATTCCCCCGTCCAATGAGGCCAATTTTGAAAAAAATCACTCTGAACATAACTTAGACGCGATCAAACCAACTAAATCCTATGAAATTATCAATTCAAAAAATTTAACAGAAGTTGTGGAGTATGAAAAAATATTGGATGAACAAATTTCTGAGTTGTATAAATTAACAAAAAAATTTCAGGATTCAGACAAGCGAGGCGAATTGTGGGTTCGTCTGGCAGAATTGTATGTAGAAAAGGGATCTTTGGTGGATTATCGGCGTCAAAAAGATTTTGACGCCAAACTTTTAGCATTCAACAAAGGCAAAACGAAAAGTAAACCTGTTTTAAACAATGACGAAGCTAAAACCTATTTTAAAAAGTCAGTTCAACTTTATGAATGGTTTCAAAAAGACTTTTCTAATGATCCCAAAATACCGCAAGCTCTCTATTTCTTAGGTTTCAATTACTTTGAATTAAATGACCCCAAGCGAGGAGAAAAATATTATACAGAATTGGCTGAACGATTTCCTAAGAGTTCGTTTGTCGACGAGGCGAGTTTTGCCCTCGGAGAATATTATTTTGAAAATGAAAATTGGAAGGAAGCTTATAAGCGCTATGCTCCAGTAATAAAAAACACAAAGCATAGTTTGAATGCCATGGCCACCTATAAGGGAGCTTGGTGTCTTTATCGATTGGGAAGAAGTCAAGAAGCCCTTAAATACATGGAACATATTATTCAAATGAATAAAGTGGCGACAGACAGGGATAGCCGAAAGCAATTAAAAGCAAAACTAGAGGTGGAAGCTCTTAGGGATATAGTCGTATTTTACGCGGCAGCCGGAGACTCTGACAAAGCTTCAAAATATTTTTCAAAATTAGTAGGCGAGCAATCGTTTTCTTATTTAGAAAAATTAGCATACTATTACTTGGACAAAGGGTATAAAGATGCGGCTCACAGAACGTTTAAATATTTGATTGAACAAAAACCGGATGATCCTAAGGCTTTTGAATTTCAGTATCAAATCGTTCAGGTCTATTTTTATGCGAAAAATTCACAAAATTTCAAAAGCGAACTTTATCGTTGGATTCAAAAGTATGGACCGGGCTCAAGCTGGTACAAGGCCAATCAGGCAAATAAAGAGTTAGTTGATAACTCGGTGAAATTGCGTGAAAAGACTCTTAGGATTTGGATTTTACAACAGCATCAAACGGCGCAAAATTCCCATACACCCGGATCTCAGAAGTCAGCAGCCGAGGGTTATCAATTGTATCTTAGCGAATTTTCTAATTCGCCTCAAACGGCGGATATGCATTTTTACTATGGAGAACTATTATACGATAGTAAACGGTTTGATGAGGCGGGGATTCAATATAAATGGATTGTCGACAATGCACCTGAAAGCAAGTTCTATGAAGGTTCGGCAACCAATCTATTAATAGCTGTTGAGAAAAGTTTGCCTACAGACAAAGAGCTTTCAAAGCGCGAATCTAAAAGCTTAGAGCCGATCTCACTTTCTCCGACAGTTGATCGATTTATGAAAGCGTCGGCCTGGTACTTAGAAAAGCTACCGAATTCCAAGAAAGCAGTTGAAATCAAATTTAGGCAGGGTCGGTTACTCTATTTGTTTAATAATTTCGATGACGCTGCAAAGATATTTCGCGAGATTGTTCAAAAATTTCCAAACACTAAGTACGCGGAATATTCAGCAAATTTACTTTTAGATATTTTCAATTTAAAAAAAGATTACATTGGGCTTGAAACAGCGGCTGGCGAATTGCTTAAAAATGAAAAACTAGCTGGGACTAGGGCGGGTCAAGAAATTAAAGAGGTATTAGAAAAAGCGAGCTTTAAAAAAGGCCAAGATTTAGAGCAGGGTCAGAAGTATAAAGAAAGCGCCGATGTTTTTATGGCCTTTGCTGCCCAGAACCCAAAATCAAGTTTCGTTATTGCTGCTTTTTTCAACGCTGGGGTAAACTATGAAAAGGCTGGAGAAAATGAAAAAGCAAAAAATGGATATCTTCAGGTCATACAATCAAAGCAAGACAATAAAGAATTGAAAAGCAAATCGAAACTGTTTGTAGCTAAACTGTATCAAGATGCCGCCATTTACGATGAATCTATTAAACTATATAAACAGCTAATTTCAGAAAGTGATAAGAGAGATGTAAATAGGAACTATATTTACAATATTGCCGTTATGAAAGAATCTATGGGGCAGTATTCCGGCGCAATCAAAGATTACGAAGCGTATGCAGAACTAATTAAATCTATAAAAGAAAGAACAGAAATTTTGTATTTAACTGCTGATCTTTATCGTAAAATAGAACAGTGGAACAAGGCTCAAGAAAAATACAAAGAATACATAGATAGCAATCCAGGTAACGGCGAGAATCTCGTCGAAGCATTGTACTGGGTTGCGCACATTTATACTAGAAAAGGATCCAGCCAGGCATTCTCGTATCAGGATAAATTATTAGCAGTTCAAAAAAGACTTGGAGGCAACAAGGGAGCTAAGTGGGCTTCTATTATTAAGCTAAGTCGGGCAAAAGACACCTATCATGATTTTATCGAAATTAAGATTCCTGCCAATCCTGAAAAACAGAAAAAAGCTGTCGATGAAAAAGTAGGTATGTTGAATAAATTGAATAAAGAGTTGAACGAAGTCGTGAAGTTAAACCATCCGGACTCTATTATTAGTTCGCTTAGTTTGCTTGGTGAGGCCAATGAACACATGGCAAGTGCGATTTTGAAAGCCCCTTTACCAAAAGGTTTAGATGCTGCAACGGAAAAGCAATATCGTGAACAGCTTCCAAAGCTCGCAGATCCGTTTCGGATTAGGGCGTCTGACAGCCATAAATTGGCTTTGCAAAGGGCTTGGGAATTTGAAACTTATAATGATGATTACTTAAAATCCCTAAAATTTATGAGTACGTTAGATCCCGTTAAATATTATTATTCGGATGAAGTGAAACAAGATGTCCGATTCATAAATTGGATGGCCCTATGAAAAATAGCCGACGTGCGGTTCTATTACTGATTTTGTCGACAATGATAATTCAGTGTTCTAGTAAATCTAAAAATAGTAACAGTAGTAATTCTAATATAGAAGACTCTGGACAGCAGCCTTCAGCTCTGGTGGAAGAAGCTGTTTCGCCAACGCCCGTGCGAGCAGGCAAAAAACAAATTCAAGTTCCGGTGACGTCTATTGCGGCGCCGGGGTCAAAAGCAGCAGTTTCCGCATTAGAAAAACCAATTTATATTCAGCTAAATCAGCATATTAAAAATCAAGATGAAGAGAGCATTTTAAAAGAAGGCTCCGCTATTTTAATGAAAAACCCTAATGATGTTAAAGCCTTAAACGCTATGGCGATGTCGTATTATAAGCGCGGCCAATACGCGCTGTCGAAAAGTTTGCTTTTAAGGGCTATGAAGGTTGAGCCCGGGTCCTATGAAATTCAGTCTAATATGGGAATAGTTCAGTTAGCTTTAGGCGACAAAAATGAAGCCCTCAAATGTTTTAAGAGATCTATTGAGCTCAATCCCAATGATTATGTGAGCGCCAGCAATGCAGGATCCTTGTATGTAGTAGAGCAAGATTTTGAAAAGGCCGTAGTTGTTTTGGAAATCGCCTATAGTAAAGGATATCGAAACTCAAAAGTGTTGAGCAACTACGCAGTATCGTTAACGGCCACTGGAAAATACGAAAAGGCCGACAAAATATATCGCGAAGCTCTTAAGGACAATGGCAATGACAAAGGGATTTTGTTTAATCACGCCATATTATTGATACAATTTTTGAAAAAAAATGAAGAAGGCCTCGATCTTGTTAAGAAGTTAAAATTTTTGGGAGTCCCAGAAGATGCCAAGAAGAAGTTTCAAGATTTGCAAACTATGGCCGAAAGGAAGAGCTAATGAAAAACTCGAAAATATTACTTATGTTTCTAGTGTTCACATTGGTTAGACCTTTGTTGAGTTCCGCGCAAACCTCAAGCGTGACTAACAAATCTAACTATGTAAAAATTAAAGATAAAAAGGCAACGTTGAATTTCGAAGATGAACTTGTTGAAGGTTCAACTCAAAAGACAGATTTGTTTTATTTGTTTCAAAAAAAGAATTTTAACTACAAAAGGCTTATCAAGTTGAGAGAAAATTTTCTTCCGGAACTCAGAAATAATGCGGAAAATATTCAGAGAGTGAGGAGTTCTAATTGAAACTACCCATTATCTTAAGAGTATTTAAATCGAATCAACTTAAGGAAGTGAAGCAATTTGATATTGATCAAATTGTTGTGGGTAGTAATCAAGAGTCTCAGTTAAATTTAGTAGACGATGCTGTTTCGCCAATTCATTGTTTGATTGAAAAGCGCGATGCTGGGTATTACATTTGTGATCTGGGTTCCAAAAGCGGAACCTTTAAAAATGGCCAGGCTATTTTAGATGAACCAGTGGTTTCAGGTGATGAGCTTATCATTGGACCTTTTAAAATTGTATTTTTCGTCGGAGTTCCTAAACCAGTTGGGTTGCCAAAAGAATCAAATGATATAAAATCGGTTAAGGCACCATTAGAAAAGCCAGTTTCTATCAAGGATGAAAAAACTTTGGCATTGGATAAAGTCATTGACGACGACAAGACTCATAGCAATTTAAAAAATAGTGAAAAAATCCCAGATCGTGTGCCAAATACTGCAAGCCTAAGAAAACCAGAAATTGCTGGAAAAGGATTTCAAAGAGAAGCTTCGAAAAAAAGAAAATTCTCATTTGCGCCTGGAAATGAAATAAAAGACTTAAAATCCTATTTGTCGCCCACGCGAGGAAATTTAGTGGAAGTTAACGTAGCGTGGAATGAAAGAATTATTCAAACATATCATTTTAAATCCAAAGGCGTTGTTAGGACAAATTCATCTCAGGAAAGTGGACTTTTTATTCCGACACATGCGGTGCCATTGAACTGGCCTTTGATTGACATGGGAGCTCAGCTGAAAGTATTACTTCCGGCGGGTTCTGAAATTGAAATTATAAATGCTAAAGCATCAACTAAAGAAGATGTTTTAATTGGCACCGGAAAAGCTATTCGAATGGCTCAAGGTGTTCAGGTTCGAGTGGATCAAAATGAACTATTGTGGGTGCGTTTGCCCGATAATAATTTAACTTTGTATGTACGACATGTTGAATCGACGCCGATTGTTCCATTTGCTCCGCTGCTATTGTCTAGCTCTGAATTAGGGAGCTTGCTAATCGCAATGATAATTTCTGGTATGCTCGCTTTTTATGTTGCGACTATCACGTCTAAATTGCAGCCTCCAGAAGAAGAAAAAGCAACCTACACCGCGCAAGTTTTATTCAATGAAACTAAAGTAAAAGTTGAAAAAATAATTCCACCGACTCCTCCGCCGGTCGTTGAGATTGAAAAAAAGAATCCGCCTCCTCCGGAGCCGCCTAAAGTAGTTAAAATGGCTGAAGAAAAAAAAGATGCGACGAACAAAGGCCAGCTAAATGTTAAAAATAAGGGCCAACGCAACCAGGTCGTAAAAAAAGCAGTTGAAGTAGCGCCTAATCCTAAAAACGTAAATCGACCCAAAAAATTTACATCGACCAAACAAGGTGGCGCTGTAAAAATTGGGCAAGCGGCTGGTGCAAATATGCAAAGTTCGTCGAAAGACGTCAATAAAATGGGCTTATTTAGTGCTTTCGGATCAGGTGGTGTTCGATCCAAATTAGATCAAGCATCCCAAGGGGCGGGGGATATTTTAGGAAATGCAAACAAGGCAACTGGCTCTACGGGTATGGGCGAAAATCGTGAAGGCGATGATTTGGGTTCAAAGTTTAAAGACACCGGTAAAGGTGGAAAAGGAACTGCCAATGAGGGCATTGCGGGAATCGGTACAAAGGGACGCGCCGGTGGGCAAAGTGAATATGGAAATACGGAAGGCTTTGGTGATAAAACATCAGTGGCGATTCAGGCCGGTGGAACAGAAGAAGCATTTCAAGGATCGATAGACAAAGAAGCGGTTCGTCGACGTATTAAACATAATTTGAATTTGATACGAGGCTGTTACAATTCTGAATTAAATCGACTCGATAAAAGTGGTCGAAGAAGTTTGGAAGGAAAAGTAGTTTTAAAGTGGGATATAGTGGAAAACGGCGTGGCTAAGAATGTTAGAGTTTCTAACTCAACATTGGGAAATCGTGCAATCGAACGATGTATTGCTGATCGACTAGCGACCATTGTATTTCCAGATCCACCAGATGGAACAACGGCTGAAGTGTCGTACCCATTTGTATTTAAGAATGAACAATAGAAGTTAATAATTTCCGTAAGGAGGATATCTTGAACCC
Organism: Pseudobdellovibrionaceae bacterium; assembly: GCA_043745515.1. Lineage (GTDB taxonomy): Bacteria > Bdellovibrionota > Bdellovibrionia > Bdellovibrionales > Bdellovibrionaceae > UBA2316. The sequence goes on from JAYTTH010000029.1 coordinate 10,181, forward strand.
GATACAACAATGC
>JAYTTH010000030.1:0-2741 GCA_043745515.1 Pseudobdellovibrionaceae bacterium
ATTATGGCTTGACTCGCTAAAAAAATCCTTATTTACTTGATACATGGCTTTGCGCGTCTTGTTGGCTGATGAAAGTCCAACGATCAAAAAAGTAATCCAGCTGGCTCTTCAAGACTATTCCGTAGAGGTCAAAGCTGTTCCTGTGGGCATTGACGTGATTCCCATAGCCAAAGTCTTTCAACCCGACATAATTTTTGTCGATGTGTTACTGGTTAAAAAATCTGGGTATGAAGTTGCCAAAGATATTAAAAAAGATGCTGAATTAACTAACACTCCCGTTGTTTTACTTTGGAATTCTTTGATGGGCATTGATGAAACCAAAGCTCGCGAGTCGATGGCCAATCGCCGCCTTGAAAAGCCGTTTGAGGTTGAAACTTTGCGTTCGATTATTCAGGAATTGGCCCCTAAAACGATCAACCACCCGGTTAGTTCGTTTCTCAATTTTGACGAGATTGAATCGATCCGGGATTATAAAAAAGAAACAGCAAAAAATAGAACCAACGTAACACCGCCCAAAGTTCCAAATTTTAATATTCCAAATCAGGGCAATGATTACGTGATTGATGACTCAATTCTGCCAGACGACCTTCAATTAACTGAAGACAACGAAGATTTTGCGCAAGTGCCATTGCACAAATCTATTCCCCTTCACGGTCCGGCAATTGATGATCAAACAGCACTCGATCCTCCTGAGGACTGGCAAGCGGAGCCTGTCGCAGTAATTAAAAAGCCCTTGGATACAACCAAAAGTAAACCAACCTTTCCCAAAGGTCCGCCACCAAGTGTGGTTGCAGACGATTTGAATAAAGCTCGACGTAAAATCACCGATAATTTCGAAGAGATTATCTTTTCTGATGCTGAAATTAGAGGCAGGGATGATGATCATGGTGATGATACCTCCAAGACTCCATCTCGTGGAGGTTCTGAATTTTCTTTACCTACTTTGTCTTCAATACCACTGGATGCTAAATCACAGGAAAAAATCTTTCGCGAAGAAGTTCGCGTGATTGCAGAAAAAATCTGCTGGTCCTTATTGCCCGATATCACCGAACGAGTGGTTCGTGAAGAAATCAAAAAGTTGTTGCAAGAATCCTAAAAACTCATATTAATGAGACATGCTATTAAATGACTTAATCAAAGCCGCCATCAAAGAGGACATGCCCGCGGGCGATGTCACTACTGACTCGTTAGGATTGACACCAAAAATAGGAAAAGCGGTTTTAAAAGCCAAAGAAGATCTGACTCTTTCTGGTCTTTTGCCCTTTGAAAGCACTGTTACCATGCTTGAGCCAAATGCCCGCATAAAGTGGCATTTTGAAGAAGGTCAGCGCGTATTAAATGGCCAAAATATTTGCTCGCTTGAAGGCGATTTAATTCAAATTTTGAAAGCAGAACGTGTCGCTTTAAATTTTCTTGGTCACCTTTCAGGAATTGCGACCTTCACTCGACGTTTTGTAGATTCGGTTGCTGGCACACGAGCTAAAATTCTAGACACCAGAAAAACGCTGCCAGGGTACCGTGATCTTGAAAAAAAAGCTGTCGTTCATGGTGGTGGTTTTAATCACCGGATGAATTTATCAACTGCGATTTTAATAAAAGATAATCACATCGCTGTAATGGGTGGAATAAAAAATGCAGTTGAACGAATTCGTAAAAATACCTCGTTAGATGTCGAAGTCGAAGCCTCTGATCTGGATGACGTGAAAATGGCTGTCTCATTAAAAGTTAGACGAATTCTTTTAGACAACATGAATGACTACAGTCTGACCGAAGCCCGCAAGCTTGTTCCTGCAGAAATTGAAACTGAAGCCAGCGGCAACATGAGTTTAAGCCGTGTGCCTGATGTTGCAAAAATTGGAATTGATTATATATCAGTTGGCGCATTGACACATTCGGCCCCTGTTGCCGACGTCAGTTTGCAATTTGACTGGCAAAAGCGATAAGGATTTCAAAATGGAATCAAACTCTGAATCTCCTTTGGATGATATTTTAATTGGCAAGATGACTTATGCTTGGGCCCAGAATGCTCAAATGCCCTGTAGCTACAATGAATCCATTTCGAGCACTAATTCACAAGCCAAAGAAAAAGGTTTAGCCGACAATGATTTTATGCTTTATCTAGCCGATGAACAAACCCTAGGACGCGGTCGAGGGCAAAATAGTTGGACTACGGTAAAAGGGGCTGCCCTTTTGAGCACTTGGTGTTTCTATTTAAATGATCCACCTAAGGTCACGTTTCCCTCACGTGTGGGTTTAGCATTGTTTAAAGCCCTGCAAAATACTTGGACTTATTTGCCTTTTTCTTTGAAGGCACCGAATGATATCTACATCGGCGATAAAAAGTGTGCCGGGTTGTTAATTGAAACAGTTACACAAGGCAATGAAATAAGCACCTTCATCGGTCTGGGACTTAACGTAATTAAAAAACCTGGCGAAATTCCACACGCCACATGCTTAGTTGATGAAATGCCAAAACACTGCCCGCTTTTAGGTTCAGACTGGGTAAGCTTTTTAGATCGTTTCTTTTTTGAACTGACTGAAGCGGCGCAATCGGCTGGCGCGAATTTAAATACAACTGATCGTGAAAATCTAAAAAATGTTTTAAATCGTTTAACATTGTTAAATACAAAATTTGACGACGTGTCGGAAACCGGTGATTTGTCCATAGGCGGCAAAACCATTCCTTGGAATAAACTGTAACTAAATTTTAATTGAATCCAAAGGAGACTTTTTATGGCCCT
>JAYTTH010000031.1:0-2740 GCA_043745515.1 Pseudobdellovibrionaceae bacterium
CACCTACATCGCCCTTGATGAAATAATGGCCTATTATAAACAAATTTTTACAGAATTAGCCAAAGTAAATGCGTCCAGCGACACCCAAGGAATGCTCGAATTTCTTATCCCAATAGCAAAAAAAATGACCGAAGTTGTATCTAAAAATTTGCAAAAATTTATGGAAGCTGAACCCGAAAGCACAGATGTTTTGTATCGTGATGGAGCCACTCGAGTGATACTAAAGTCAAATGGTCTTGAACTCTCATTGTTGGTGAGTTTTAAAAAGGATATTAAAAAAGAAGAGGCGTTACTATTGGCTAAAGAACAGGTTCAAGAAATTGCCAGTCGAGTGGATACGCTTCGGGATCTATACGCGAATGTAGCACGTGAACTTTCTTCGAAAAACCATAATTTGATTCGCGAACTCATGTCAAGCCAGCGCGATCTCATTTCTTTTGTTGTCATTCCAAGGTAGTCTTTTCTAGGATTTTTTATCAGATTCATCCAGACTAGCAAGAATCAATCACCGAAAGTATGGAAAACGCTCTCAAAATAATAAACAGTATCTAAAAATTCAAATAGGACTTTACCAAAAGAGTTTAAGTGTACTAATTTAAACTGAATTTCTATCTGGACCTCATAGTGCAAAGTAGGCATGATAGGAAAAAGGGAACATTTTGGGGATAAAAAATAAATTTCTACAGTCGAATTCTGGTTTTTCAATTATTGAGGTATTGGTCGCGATCGCTTTATTGAGCGTTGTATCGTTAGCCTTGCTTGCCGTAATGGATTCAACAAATAAAAATCAAAAACGGGCCATGAATCGGGATAATTTGTTGAATTTAACTAATCAAATCAGATCCACTTTCACTGACACCACATTGTGCCGCCAGGCTTTTGTTTTTAATATTGGCAACTCTACTAATTTTCCTGCTGCGCCAACCGTAAACAGGAGTTATGCTTTAAATCGAGTTACTGCATTTGGACGCAATTTGGTTTTAACCAATGCGGCGATTCCAACAACGACAGATGTTTCGACTCCTGCGACGAGTGCAGCGACGGGTTTACGATTACAACTAGCACTTTCGTCAGCTTCCGCAACGCCAGGGTTTACCAATTGGGATGCAACACTTGTTGTTCCACTCGTTGTTACAAACCAATCAGCCATGCGGGATCTTACTGTTACGTTTTTAATTACAACGAACAATTCAACTCCCACCGTAATAGCGAGTTGCAATGCTATGGCTAGTGGCACTACTGAACAATCTGTTTGTGAAAATATAATGGGTGGAATTTATAATATCGGACAAACACCCTCTTGCCGGTTACAACAAACTCTCGTGTCAGGATTAAAATACAGGGGCCAACTGAGTGCGATTCCTGGTGGTACTTTTCTAGCCGTAGAAAGCACAGCGGGCAGTCGTGGAATTGCTGCCTTTGGTGCCGGCGCGCGCATTGGATTGTACCCAACTGAAGCTGATTTTGCATCCAGTCCAGCGAACGGTGTTGGGCTTTCTATTCCTGCCAATAATCAACTCCAAATAGATGCGAGCCAGGGAATTCTTAGCGATAGCTACCTTCACATTACTAGGGCTGCTGCAGGCCCATCGTACGCCCTTAAACTCACCAATTCGACCACTTCCACCGATGTTTTCAATTTAGAACGCGATGGCCGCATTTCGCTAAACACGACCCAAAATGCCGGTTGGAATAATATTGGCGCAAGCTCTGCTGTGGGAGATATATTACAAGTTTACGATAGCGTCGGAGCCCTTAGGGCTGCAGTCAATCAAACAGGTGATTTTGGAATCGGTCCAGGCGCAGGTGCAAGCAAATTGGATGTTAGGGCTGATGCCAATGGACCCGTAATAAGCTGGGGTGTTGCAGGCGGGGTTCAGGGCACCTTATCGGCCAACCCTGGGGTTGTGTCTTTGTCAAATGCTGCCGGAAATAATATGGACCTAGTTTCCGCCGGAAACCTGAATCTTACTACGTCCGGAGTTTTCAATTTAACAGCGACTGGCTTACTAAATTTGACAACGTCAACGGACCTTAGAATTTCAGCCAATGCTGGGACAAACACTGTGAATTTCACAAATACGGATACGAATTTTAATCTCAATGTGAACGCTCCGACGTTCAACAACGTATCCGACAGACGATTGAAAACGGACATAGAAGAAATTGGCTCTGAGGTCGATCGGTTGACCCAGCTTAAAGGGATCTCATATAGTTTTAAAAATGATGGAAACAAAGTAAGACATTTCGGCTTTATCGCACAAGAACTTCAAGAAATTTACCCAAATTTGGTGCGAACTGGTAGTAACGGTTTTTTAACTGTAAATTATGTCGAAGTTATTCCGTTATTGGTAGAAGCCTTAAAGGAATCTAAAAAGAGTAATCTAATTCTAGAACGTCGGATTGGTGAAATGGAAAAGTCTTTAAAAAAGATTGAACTCCAGTTAGAAAAAACGCTAAACTAGCCCTGGAAGTGAATATAATAAAGGATGGCAATTGGAAAAAGAATCGTTTACTCCGATAAAATTCTACAAAAGAAGACTTATAGTAAATTATCAAGTTCAAATGATTTTAACAGCTTATTCTTTGTTTTTAGTTTTTGCCGTCGTAGGCAGCCAGTATTTACTTCAGCTTTTGGCATTTCAAAGTGATGACAGCGACATGGAAAGCTTCCTTGCCCTGCGATTTACAATTTATTTTGCGGTTATTGTTTTATTTTTAATAATATTATTTTATGGCT
>JAYTTH010000032.1:0-10134 GCA_043745515.1 Pseudobdellovibrionaceae bacterium
TTCCGATTGAGAGAGTAAAATAGTAATATAGTTCTGCCAAGATTCTGAATTTTTTTCCCAGAAGCCCAAGGTAATGTCTTCTAGTTTTTTGATAATATCCCCATAAAAAGGATCCGTCGCCCGAGAGACAAAAAACTGCTCTATACGCTTGATTGGCCAAAAGAGCTTTGGCACGTCATGGAGCTTTGCATTTTGAATATCTAATGACTTTTGAAACATATAGCCGCGAGTTAAAACGCCTGAAATCAAGCCATTCTTAGCGGTAAAGCGAACTAAATGGTGAGGGCTGACTTCTAAATTGTGAACATACTGAGAATCAATATCCATCGATGAATCAAAAGTAACTTTAAGCTGAGTCCTTAGCGGCTCCAAATTGCCATTGCGGATAGTAAATTTTCGATCCAATTGCAAAACATCAATTCCGCTGCCATCTTTCAAAACAAAAGCGAACCATTTTTTTTGCTCGGTAAACAATTTAAATTTAACTTCTTTTAAATACTGGGCACGAATGTAGCGACTTAGAGATTCTTCGACCTGCTTTGGTGAATCGATTTCAATAATTTGAATAGAATCCGGAAAATTAATTTGAGACAGGTCAAAGTGATTTTGATAAAAATCGTTAAAGTTTTTTAATAAGATCTGCATTTCATGACTAAAATGCCCTTTGTTTGCGTACCAATGAGAATATTCTAGGCACTGATAAAAGAACTCATTAATTAAACTATCTTTCAATTCTTCTTCTGGCGAATGAAACGCTTTTAGATAGTTGTACAAGGCCAAACGAGTTGGCGATGTATGGGGATTGATTTCGGTCAAAAACTTGATTAGATAGGCGACTTTCAACATAAGATTAAAATAAGAATTTTTTAGTGATTAGTCTAGTATATTCTTTTACAGTCATCGAATCTTATAATGACGGTGATTCCAGAAATGGACCACCAGTAGGGGGCATTTTGAAAAAAGAGCTGAATTATAATTTTTTTGATATGAATGGAGCGGCGTCGGTGAAACCGGCATTTATTTCAAGTGCTTCGCCTCACTGGAATTATATTCAAGAGCAAGAAAAATCAATCGATTCAACGCGAACGCCCGAACCCGCAATTCCTGTAAGCCAGGCAGGCAATTACACGGAAATCAATGAGCTCAAGGCTGAGATAAACGAAATTCAAAAAACATCGAAACTAAAATCGGATCGATTGAATCAGTCACTTCAGCGTCTGGAAGGTCAACACAGTCAGTTGACTACTGATATTTCAGAAAAATTTGCCTTGTTGTTGCAAAAATTAACTGAACAGAAGAAATATGATCAAAAAGTGCAAGACATCGTGGATCGACATAATAATTTGCTTAAAGGATATGAAGTTCGTTTAAATCAAATGCAAAAGCTTTTGGTTCAAAAAGAACAAGATTATGTCGAGGCCATTACCACATTAAAAGAATTAAAAGCAGAAATTACGCGATTAAAACGGCTTTGATTTAAATCGGCCATGATTAATAAAAGATATTTTCTTAGTTTTCTTGGATCAGTCTCTTTCTTTTTATTTGCCTGTGCTAGCAACCAAATCGTCGAAAAGTCCGAATATCAAACTTCCCTAGATTATTTAAAAAAAGACAACATTGGAATGGCGCTCAATAAATTTCCTAAAAAAGAAAGCCACCATTTTATAACTCTTCTTGAAAAAGTGTATTTGCAGCTGATTGATACCGATGATGTCAGTGCTTCATTCACCACAGAATTCGAGCAACTATTGACTATTTCGCGCGGTATCGAGCTCAACGAGACAACATCGATCAGCAATGAAATCGATCAGTTGTTTTTTATTAAAACGAACGAAGGTTACTATCCCGCCAATCATGAAATATTTTGGCTACATTTAATTTTAGGTCTTACGTTTGTTAAGAAAAAACAAATTGATAAAGCTCGAGTTGAAGCAAAGAGAATTTCAGAACTTTTTGCTCGGGTTGATATGAAGGGCCGTCCCTTTTATGACAATTCGAGTATTCGAATGCTGTCGGCGGCACTCTGGCTATTATGCGCTGACAAAGAAAATGCCCTTGTTGATATTCGACATATAAAAAATCACGGATTTCAAGGCACATTGACTGCAGATAAAACACCAGTCGACTGGGATATCACTTTCAAGGGAGTAGGAGCCTATCCAGAGACGGATTCGGCTTCGTTTTCACACAAGCTAAGTGGATTCAAAGTGATTCAATTCAAATCGACACTTAGCCAAGCTAGTATAAATAATGATGGAGGCAAAGGACCACTTGGGGTATTCCACAGTCAGCCATGGCATTCAGAAAATCTTGTTCGAAATGAAGAGTTTAAAGATATGATTCAGAAATCTAAATACATGTCGCGTATGTTTAAGAGTGAACTTGAATATCAATCTCTCAATATTTTAACCAGCATCGCGGCTGGAACTGTTTTGGTTGCGGGGGTCACGGTTGGTGTTGCCATTGTTGGCGGTGGAATCTATTTGCTAGCTTCGCAAGCTAATGCAGGTGATTTGGCTGTTCAAGTGATTGGTGCTGGAATTTTGGTAGGTGGCAGTATTTACGAACAAGGAACTCAATTCTATAGTTCGACACAAAATAAAATTCAATCAGAAAGAAGGGAAAATCAGGATGTCAGTCGGTTTTACCGGTATGTTCGATTTATTCCAGATTTTTTTATATTGAATAAGCAATCTTTAGATAGGGATAAAAGACAGGTTCCGTTTATTAAATCAGAAAATCAAAGCGGAAAAATTCGAATATATTTTCAACCTTAGGCACAAGAACAATTACAATTCGGCGTCACTTGTTAAATCTAGGACATCCGCTTGAGTTTCAAGAGTATCCAATTTGCTTTGCTGTTTATTTAACTCGTTTAGTAGCATAGACGCGAATGAACCATGGTCGCCTGAAGTAATATTTAGGTTGGCGCTTATGATGATTTCATTTATGGGGATTGTTCTGGGTAGTGGTTCACCCCCAGGGCGCATGCAGTCGTCAGCGGGGCTTACGACTGCGTGTTTTCGGCAGACCATAGGTCGGCTCTCGTACACAGAACACGCATTTTCTGAATTCAATAATACGCAGCGATTTTCAAGATGAACTCGTCGTTCCCAAAGTGGATCTAGGCGTTTTCTAGAGGCTTGCTCGATCAGCCTGTCCCTGTCGAAGGGAATATTGTTTTTAATTACGGCTTGGGCTAGCAGTTCTGCGTCTTCTACTGTGATTTCAATTTCTAGGTTGCAGCACGAAGCGCAGCCCTTTTGGCAGGAAGTTTTGATATGGCTGGCTCTTTCATTTTCAAGATCAATCAGTGCTGCTGATTCTTTCGCGCGCTCAGAACCGGGGGTAATTGGCCTTAAGTGCTGAATGTAGTGAAGAATAAGCTGATCTATTTCGGAAGATACTCGTTCAAACTGGTCATTGGGCAAGTTAGTCTTGTAGGTTTCAATTAAATTTCTAAGTTGAAAGGTTTTTTTCATACGAGCCCCTCCCCATATTAATAATTTTAACAGGGATCTTCATAAAATGATCAATCAATAGTCAAAAGATTCAACAAACCAGTCTTCGGGCCAAACTAAATCAGGCACCAATCGAGGCTTTAACAAAGGCTCCACTAATTCTCGAAGCTGTTTGAAACGGGACTTGGTTTCTGTTTGGATAAATTAGATGGCTCTGTCCCTTGGCGTTTTAGAAAATCTGAAATTTCGTTGACGTATCAAGGTGGCGACGAGTGAAGTCTAAGAGACCTTGCCGCTTTAATAAATGTTAGGATAGGGGTATCGGAGTCGGAATGAAATCGATGATCTTGATTCTAGTCACATCGCTTTTACTCTATCAAAATTGTGCTAAATTCGAAACGCAAAGCGATGACTATTCTTCGAATTCTCCTGGGACTACTCATCTTTTTACTGGGCAATATAGAGAATACCATGTGGATAGTGAAAAACCTCAGGCGCAAACCATCCTATCAGCGGTTGAAGATAAAAATGGAAATTCATTTCAATTTAGAAAATCGGATATTTCCGCAGATCTACTTTTGGGTATATCTGTCGGAGACCTGGTCCAAATTGAATTGGCTTCTTCCAATCCCGTTAGGTCTATCATTAGTAAAAATATGTCTCGGGCTAAACTCTACTATTCACAAATTTCGGTTGTCCCGTTGGCTATTAAAAAGTTACCTAAATCCCAAAATATAATACTTAGAAACGATACGTTAAAGACTGGAGATGTTGAACTAACAGTCGCATTTGTATTTGTTGATTATTTAGACGTATCCGCAGATCAACCCTATCCAGGTATGGTTGCAGACGTAGTTAAAATTATCTCGGGTTCAACTTGGAATTTATTTCGATTGGTAACCAGTGACAAAGATGTCTATAGAATGAAAGTAAATCAAAATTATCCAGGTTGTGACAGCTGGTTTAGTATAGGGGCCGAGTCGATCCAATTTCTAAATCGAACATCCGGAAAAGAATACAATCGTGTCGTCACTATTGTTCCTGTTGACAGTGTAGGCAATTGTAATTGGAGCGGAATTACGTCGTCAGGGTATAACTACACTTATTCAACGGCCGTCCCAGTGGTTTCACGAGCAGCATCGGCTTATATTTTTGCTCACGAAATTGGCCACACGTTGGGGCTAGGACACTCTACCAAACCAAACACCGGAAATTATGGCGACGACCAGGACGTTATGGGCCACGGGGATTCGTTGAACATAGCAAAATTAATTGATTTGGATGTTTTGAAACCGGGACGAGGATTAGTAACTGTAAATGCAACTTCACAGAGTCTTTCGATAAATGGAAAGTCGACTAATATTTTTGACGGGCAAAAGACAATCGCTTATCAGCTAAAAGATTATTTAGTAAGTTTAAGTGAAAACTATGGATTGACCATTCATACTCGCACTGGCGCAGGTGCCTATGGAAATGATCCGTCATCCTTTGAGCTAGCAAGTTTAAAACCCGGCGAAGTATGGCAATCGAGTGATAACTTATATAAGGTTCAATTTTTGAAATGGGATCTACTTAATAATTCAGGGGTGTTAAAAATAAATAGTGATTCCGAAATCTCAGGGGGCTATGTCGGTGGCTGCCAAGTTTATAGAACTGGAGATACAAGTTTAAATTATTCTGACAGATACACGGATGCAGACATTGGGTTTCTAGAATTTCTTCCAGGCTACCTTTGGGTTGTGGGTCCGTGTGCAAAAGAAAATTTCACGATTGATATTTTACCAGAAACAAACGATTTTCAAGTGGTCTCTAGTTTTAAATTTCAACATGACTTTAATTCTAGCTATAGCCCAGTATATAGTATCCCGTTTTCTAAAACTCCAGGGGTTCCTAGTTTTCGAGTTAAAACTGTTCTAAAATACAAAGATCAAGTAATTAAGGTGAAACTTAATACAATCAATGCTTACGATTGCACAGCCAGATTTCAAACATGTTTAAGAAAAGCGAAATGTGATTTACCGGCCGTTTCCAGCTTGTTTTTTAATACTGAAAATTTGAAAGCTTACGACACGCGATCTGGGTATTTGGTTCTTACCAATCCAAATGGGCTTGAGTGCGGTATTAACCAATATGAAATCAATGTCGAAAATCCGGAACAATCAATTTCCAATTCCTTGGTATCAGCAAGCCAGGTTGAATTTGGAAATGCTTTAGCGAATCTTGACCCCGATGACCGCTATTTAATTAGGAAAAAAATATTTGTGCCTGCCGGAAACTCGGTCCAAGTGCCTTTAAAGGTTTTAATTAGCCCATACAATATCAACGCGATTTTAAGATTTAATGTTTTAAGCGTGGCTCCATTTAGAACCAATAATCCAATAGAATTATCCTGGTCAGGTCAGTATGTTGGGAGTGTCAATCATTATGTATATTCATCAGAAGCTTTGGTGGCGTCTCTCAATGCATTGGAACTCAATCCGTTAAATATCACAGGACTTGTAAGTTCAATGCCGCCCAGCTGTCGAGTTGAAACAAACGTTTCGGGTGTGTATAAAGACTTAGGTCAAATAACTGTGGAGGAGGGCGGCGTTTTAAAGCTGAGAGTTTCCAGTCGCTATGCTTCGTTCGTGGAATACAGTTGCAACAATAGTGAATGGAAAACTTTATCAACCAGTAGCCTAATAGAAATGTCGTTTAATGGCTTGACGACGAGTTTATCCTGCCAATTGCGAGCTTCCCGAGTTGACACATCAAAAACTGTGACGGCACCGTGCTCTCCGGCATCTAAATTGGAAATAAACGTAGGTTTGCTAGATAAAGTAGAATGTCAAAAGTCGTCGGACTCAAAACTATCCAGTTATAGTTTGGCAGCATCGTTCAGAATTTCAGATAAAAATAAAGGAAAGTCGGGATTTAAATTTGTATTTGGAAAATCGGCCGCGGGCGAGTGGTATAGTTATAACGGCAAAAATTGGGTATCAGGTCGGTTTCCGCTACATGATGAGGCAATAGCCTTGTCAGATTCGACCTCAACTTCATTGTTCAGCTCTGCTGATCTTAGCAATTTTAAAAATGCTCAAGTTTTTCTGGGATATGGGCTTGGAACTTCAGGCATTGGCGCCGAATCAGAAATGACCGCCAGTCAACGACTGACAATTTGTGATACTATCAAATAAATTATTTGTTCGATTCAGGAACGGTGGTTTCTTTAACCGCCGGGGCCGTTGATGATTGCAATTTATTAATTTCTATATCCACTACTGAAATTAAACTTTGATTATTGTGACCCTTCTCTAGCGACTTTCGACAGTCCAAAAGTCCATCTATGTACTCTTTGGCAATCGGCAAAGGGGGAATACTAGATATTTGATCCTGGTAATCGGTCGCCAAAGGATCAAGTTTCTTCAATGCTTCTTTTATACTGGTTGTCCGTTTATCAAAGGTCGATTTTACATACTGAATTCGTTCCGCCAGTGCTTCCCTAAAAATGTTTCGGGTTTCTTCATCCACAACAATAGGTAATTCAGCAGATTGGATAGCTTTTGTATTTTGCCTTACAAACGAAAGAGATTTAAATAGACCATTTTCGGTGATGGTTCGGTCAAAGGCTACAATTCGACTTTTGCCATGGGTGGTTATATGAAAATTGTATTCATTAAATATTTGAGTTTGATTTACGACATAAGGAAACGCGCCATCATCTGTAAATAAATAAAGTCGAGCGACTTTACCTGGCCCCAATCGCTTTTCTACGCACATTAATTTTGTGGCATCTTTCACTACTCCAGAAAAATAATACTTTCCATCAAATCCTTTTGGCTTAAAAAAGGAATAGTCTGCTATTTTAGAATAGCAGGCAAACTCGTTTTCAAAACTTGGCTTTTTGATTTCTACATTGTCGGCTTTTGTGTAGAAACTAAAAAAAGTAATTGAGATCGCTATAAAAGATTTAATTAAAATCATCTAATCTCCTAAAGAAAGCTTCTTTGTTCTCAAATTCAGACAGAGTTTTAGACTTGTTCCAAGTTCCATCAGAACCAATAAAAAGAATCGTCGGCAAACCTACGATGCTGTATTTTTTCTTAAGCTCATTCAGATCAGCAGAATCCTTAGTTGCGTCCATTTTTAAAAGAACCATATTTTTTGCTTTCTCGGCAAACTCTGGGGATGAAAAAACATGCTCCTCAAGCTCTAGGCAAGCGGCACACCACTCGGCAAAAAAGTCAATTATCACTGGTTTTTTATCAATCCTTGCCTGCATAACGGCTTGCTCACTCCATTTTCCCCAAATATTATTTTTGTCAAATTTTACCTCTTGAAATGTATTCGGCAAAGAGGGAGGAGTCCTAAAACCAATCGCGTACATAACAATTAGTGCGATACCAAGAACTAACAAAGCCTGCATCAAACCTTTTTGAATGAGCTGCCACTTTTTATTTACAGGAGCAAGAAAAGCGCCATAGAGACTTGCGATCGTTACTAACGTAAATCCCAAAGAAATTTTAAATACTGAATCGTTGACGATAAAATCAAAATAGTAAAAAAAGCCGCCTAACATCATTGATCCTAGTACAAATTTTGTGCCCTCTAGCCAAGGACCCGACCTAGGCAATTTTTTAAGCAACTCAGTTGATGCGCCTAAAATAATAAATATAGTCCCCAGTCCTAGTGCATATGAAAAAAGAAGTAAGAAGCCCAAAAAAGTACTTTGCTGTGTTGAAACGTAAGTTAAAATAGAAACTAAAACAGGACCTACGCAAGGACTTGCCACTATTCCAGCAAAGACTCCCGATATATAGGCCCCCAAATAGCCAGATTTTTTCGTACCTCGCCCAAATCGATGGGCAATAAAAGATGGGACTTGAAATTCAAAAGCTCCGTACATCGACAAGGCCATAAAGAAAAATAATGTGCACATTAAGCCCACGACATAAGAATTTGAAAGTAGCGAGCCAAAAAGCATTCCCGATTTGGCGGCCAGAATTCCAAGACTCGAATAGGTGGTTGCAATTCCAAGAACATAAACAACGCTAACAATAAAATTGGCTAGACGACTGCGCTGAACGGAATGGTTATTTAAAATAGCCAGAGTGATGGGAATCATGGGAAAAATACAAGGCGTGAAGCTCGTAATGATTCCAGCTAGGAAGGCCAAGAAAACACCTAGGAGGACACTTTGACCTAAGAAATAAGTAAAACCATCTGAGGAAAAAAATGAAATATCATCCGACCTCTTTCCGCTTTCTTTTTTCTTTCCGGCGGCAAAGCTCGTAGGAATAAAAATGTCCTTACTTTTAGGAAAAAGGCAAATACTGTCAGAGCAGGCTTGATAAACCAATTCAAAGGCGATTTTTCCATTGTCGTCTACAAAGCGGTCTGGCGTTTCAATAGTTAATTGCATCTGTGAGGTGCCTTCAACACCGCTGCGCTCTTTTTTCGAAAATTTATCAAACCAAGTTTTTAAAGGAGTGAGCGTAATTTTTTTGAGAGCCATTCCCGACGGTTCCAAAAAAGTTACCTTAAATTGATCCTCGTAGGCGTGGTAACCTTTTGGGAGCTGTAAATTTAATTGAATCGAGTATTGTCCCTTAGGGGCCATTGTCTCGGGACTGGCCGAAATATTTACGATTAATGGGTCTTTGGTTTTTTCTGCCGCTTGCGAAAGCGGCCCTGGACCGAGAAATAAAAGCACTAAAAACGTACCAAGGACGATCGTGTTGTACATGAATTCCTCTTCGGTCTTTATTATAGTTTATTTGATATAATAAGGAAGGTTGATTGTATTCGACCTAAGTCCTGAATTGCCAAAATTCCTAGACTGGTCTCAATATTTTACAAGGATGTCCGATGAAATAGTCGAGGTATAATATGGGATTTGTAGGCGTTATAGTCGTATTTGCAATGGTGTTCGGCGGATTTATTTTAGCCGGAGGACATCTCAGTGTGATCATTGGAGCGGCCCCCTTAGAATTAATGATTATCGGAGGAGCCGCACTGGGTGCCTATATCATTGCTAACCCTATGAAGATTATTAAGATGGGAGTCAAACTTGGCATGCACTCGATGACAGCCGCGGGCCCTCAGAAAAAAGATTATTTAGAATTACTTCAGCTCATGTTTCAGATTTTTCAAGTTTTTAGAAAAGAAGGACCTCAGGGAATTGAAAAGCATATTGAAGATCCATCAAAGAGTGACATTTTTAAAGCCTATCCTGGATTTATGAAAAATCATCACGCGGTTCATTTCTTGTGCGATACAATGAAGATTACATTATCGGCCGAACTTTCGCCCTACGATGTAGATGATTTGTTAGGTGATGATATAAAAGCTATTCATTCAGAGGAACATTTAGCGCAGCATGCGGTTCAGGCGGTTGCCGACGGTTTCCCTGGATTAGGAATCGTCGCGGCAGTTTTGGGTATCGTAAAAACAATGGGACACTTGACCGAAGGTACGCAAGTTATCGGTACGTTGATTGGTAACGCCCTGGTTGGAACTATGCTCGGGGTTTTCGGTGCTTACGGAATGATCGGTCCAGTTGCTAGCAAAATGGCCGCAGATATTGAAGCAGAAGGCCGCTATTTAGGTTGCATCAAAGCATCAATGATAAGCTTGCAGCGAGGCGCGCCGCCACTTGTGTGTGTAGAGTTTGCTCGAAGAGCCATTATGCCAA
>JAYTTH010000033.1:0-10115 GCA_043745515.1 Pseudobdellovibrionaceae bacterium
AGGCATCCCTCCAAAGCTTTCTGGTAATGAATCGTAGTCGGCTTTGGCTAGGAACTTACCGGCAAAATTTATTTTTTGAAACTCGTCCATGGCGTCAAATGACTGCTGAGAAGATTCTACTTTAAACTTGTCTTGAGCTGAAATGGTTAGACTGTATAACTTACTGTTATCCATAGTTTCCGTATGGCCGTCAGCGTACTCAGCTTGATACATCATATTTCCCAGAGACACGACGCTGCGGATATTTTGATTCGGCGATTTTCCTTCACAAACGGCGCTTAAAAGAAAGAATGTGATGGATTTATAAATAGGAATTAAATTTTTCACTTCATAATTTGTCGGGATGTTTCGACAGAAACTTAAATCAGTACTATAGGTCAGGTGCCCACGACATCTTCATCGGGTGACTCAATGTTTCAATTAAACCCTAGAGTCCCGGAAAGGTCCCATTTTAAAACTTAATTTCTTGTAAAACGACTATAAAATTGTTCAAGCACCTTGGTCAACATTGCTCTTCCGTCCTCAAAATATCATTATTTCGACGTTACTTCAGACCGCCAGTTTGATTCCTTATTGGGTCGAGGAATCTGGACTTTTCCGAAAGTGCACCAATCTGCCGTTTTGGCATTTTGGTATTTTATAACGTCTAAATCTAGCACCGCCTACCAGTAGCCTTGGTTGACCTTTAAATCATATACTTCAAAACAGATTTCAGTATGGCAGCGGCAACAAAATCAAAATACGCGTCAAGACAGAGAGTCGGTAGATAGTGGGTGAAACCTAAATCTGACTACTTTTCGCGAATGCCTCGAACTATGTCGGACAAAATTTCAAGAGACTCTTTTTTGCTGAATCGTTCCTTGTCGATGATCAAATTTACAACTAATAAACGAGACGTATCGTAAATAGTCATTGCGTGGTTTGAATAGCCATCCTCGCTGTAATCGTCGTTAAGAATCAAGGGACCAGCGTAGTTTTCAATAGTAAAGGGTTTGCCATGGACATTTGCTATTGGTCCTTTATAAACCGTTAAAATTAGTAGTTGCTCGTGGCTCATTGAAAAAATCTCAAATTTATAAAATGGCTTTTTCGCTCTGAGCTCATACTGTATCGATAGTGAATCTTCTTTTTTGGTTTCAAGCATTTTTTCAAACCCGCAAGGCAAAGCAACAGAATACTTTTCACCAAAATCAAATTTGGCTGAAGGCAAATTTTTTGAAAAAAAAGTAACCCACCCGGCACTGGGAAGAATCGCACAGGCGGTAGTCAGCAATACAATCCCAACTATCAAAATCAGCAAAAGTCCTCCGCGTGTTTTCATAATCCTCTATTTTTTGGTCGCTAGATGCACTGACGACTCACAGAGCTCGAGTCTATCATGCTTTGGATACTTTGGGTGAGTAAACTTATCATGTATTAATGGCCCAGAAAAATAAGAGTTCAGGTCGAAAAATAATAGACAGACCCGTTGAATCAAGGCCTCAGTCAGTATTGATTCACTTTTTGGGAATTAACAAAGTGGTTTGTTCATACATTTGGCCGAACCAGTAAATGCGGTAGACAATCTCCAAACCTGCCTACCCCATTAGCTCGTTTCCATCATCCTGAGCGCATTTCAACGGCTAACTGGCTTTGAAGCTCGTGATCAATCCTGCGAACGCCGGATCAGAAAAATTGCAGCTCTCGCATTGATTATTTTATAGCTTCGACTTCCGCTTTTGATGTTACTTGAGTATAGACTGTTCGCTTAATTTCTACTCTGTGTCGATCTGCCGAATTTCCGCTTGGGCCTACTTTTTTCTGCGACTTTGACCCATTTTTTGCTACAACATTGGCTCGAATTTTGGTTCCATCGCGATTACTGGGTTCGGACTCTCTTACAATTCTGCGTCCGTTTGAATAGACCCTCGGACTAGAATGGATGATATTTCCTTTCAGCTCTGTCGCTGATTTAGCTATATTTATTTTATTCACAGAGCCCGCTTTTTTTACCTTCGTTGGCGGAGCTAAGTTACCAGCAATCTTTGATTTTTCAAATGCCGACTGGGTTAGGTGAAAACCTGAAGCAGACTGCGACCAGGCCATTTCAGATACCAGAGTCAAGCTAACTAAAAAAACTATTTTTTTAAAAATTCTAAAACTCAAAACAAACCTCCGATGATGGGTAACAACTTTAAATGTTGCAATCTGTGCCAAAACATAAAAAGCGTCTCATACTGATTCGACGTTTAAAATTGAGACACTAGGATCTAATCCATTCAACTCTACCTGATTTCTGAAAACCATTTGGCTCCGTACTGTCGCCAGTTTTGGTCTTTCTATGTCGGAGGCGGACATCTCAAACAAAAAAATTTACAAGATACGCCAAACCGCCAACTTGTTTGGATTATGGCAATATAAATATTTCCTACTTTCGGGTGTCAGAATCATTACAGTCGAAGAATCTTCAAGAATATGTAACTGTGCGTGCAAATCAAGCAAGGAGTTCAACTTGAAATTTAAATTTGCAATTTTGGTATCAGCCTTATTTATTTTACCAGTTTCTTCGATGGCATCAGAGTTTTGTCTAATAATGGAATCTTCAGGTCCAGAAGATAGTAGTTATTTTTATGATGGCGTTTGCACGGACGGTAAAACCTTCCGTAGCGAATCTATCAGCGGCTTAAATCCATTTTATCACGATGCTCGGATGAAATCAGTTTTGAATAAATTATTATCTAAAACTACTACTCAAGGATATAAAGTTTTGAATGATCTTTCTGGAAAAATTTCACAATCCGGTCAACAAATAGTTGTCATCGCAAAGGGAACTGACTCCAATTCTCAAATTTGCGCTACCCGTAGCTTGCAGCTAGAGTCTTGCACTAAAAATGTAACTAGTCTTCCCTTCAGTCACGACCTTGTTAAATCAAAAACAATTGATGCCAATAGTGTTTTAGTAGAAAATAGTTTTAAGAAAGCCGGAACAACACGCCTTAGATTTTTCGATCTAGTATTTTTTGAACGTTAGTTGTTCAATTGCTTTTAACAAGCTCGTTTCCTGATGCAACGAACATGGCACTTCTAGTCTAGATTCGTTTTCACGCGAATAAAGTGAGCTATTCCAAACCCCTGATGACCGAAAAAATTCATTGTTGCAGACACTTAAAGGATTGTTTACCATTAAAATTAGCGGGGGGCCGGTATGAGCTTTTTTATTTTAAGTACAGTTGCATTAGCCATAGCTCTTTTCGTGGTTTTTTTTCTTAGAAACTCTGTTAGTAGCCCCCCCGAAGGCGCAACCGACAAAGACGTAACAAATTTGGTAAAGCAAGGAAAATCACTACAGGCAATAAAGTGGTACCGAACTTTGCATGGTGTATCGCTAAAGGAAGCTAAGGAAGCGGTCGAAAAAATGAAAGTCAGCTAGCCCAACTCAATGGTTCATTCTTTGAGTAGAGTTTAAAACATCACTTTTGCTTTGAATGAATCTGTCCAAGACTATCAAGAAATTTAATATTAATAGGATGCACTGGTTTTGTCATCTCTTAAAGGTCGTCTAAAAAATCACTGAGTTAAGGATCAAGCCGCTGTTGCAAGTCAGATAGAACTCGATATAAATCGAGTGATTTTGTGCGGGAAGAATCAGATAGTGTGTTTAGCATGTTTAAGGGCGTGCTGGCATTGTGAAACCAAAGTTCAGCTTCGTCATCGGCAATCGGTGCCATGTTTTCTTGAGGCTCTAGTCCGATTTTTTTATACATGCGAATACCTTCGCGCGTGTTATAGCTGACCAGCATTTGACCTTCGTTTACAAAATCGGCGCTGATTTCCATCGGAAACATTGAGGTCATAAGGCGAGTGAGCATTTCCAGACTCACGAGACCGTTATCGCCCAGGTTTTTTAAAACTCCGAATTTTACTGGTTCCAAAAGTGCGCCCATGTAAAATTCGACTTTCTTAGTGAGATCGATTTCATATCCGTTTAAACGTAAATAGTTATCTTGAGATAAAAGCAAAGCTAATTCGTCGCTGTTTTTCATCAAATGTGTGTCCAGAGTTCGTGGGCGAAAGATTGGAAATCCTTCACTCTCAACGGGAGTAATTGGAACGTTCGCATTCCATATCGCAGTAGGTGGAATTTTTCCTTCTTCAGAAATATTTCCAGCGTGATACATTTCGTAGGCCGTTCCAAAAGGTCCCATCAATTCAACATACTGCTGGCGTTTCTTGCAGAAGAATCGAACAATTCCGTAGGCAGCCTTCGTTACCCCGATCGCACCAATTGGGTAAAGCTCTTCGTCAAACAGTCGAAAACTTTTGGCATCGAGAGTTGGTTTCTTTGGATCAACTAATAACGAATAGCGAGTGTTATTTCTGGTTTTGTAACCGTTGTCGCGAAACGTATTTACTTTTTGTTGACCCCAACCGCGCCGTTCTTTGTACAAATCGACAACAAAATCAAGAATGGGATCAAGAATTTGTTTCTGTGCATCCAGCGCTTCCCGATTGAGTGATTTCACTATTTCGTTTTGATGGCGGTCACCAATGTTAACTCCTTGCAAAGACAATATTTTATCTAGAAGTTTTTCTTTACCCCACAAGTGATAAGGTAAATCCGTACGTAAGAGCCGGTATACATCGCCATGGTAGGCCGGGTCTACCCTACTCATAACCCGCGCCGTGTAGCCTGGAGTATATTGAGTTTTAATCGGCACTACATCGTAGACAATCAGAAACTTTGAACCCAAGGCGTAGCGTTGAAGTCGAACCGCACGTGTAGGAGATTCATATAAATTATTTGGATTAGGAATCGGAATATACTTTTCTGAAATCAAGGCCCCTCGTTCAGGGTAATTTAAAATACCCGACACTTGAATTTCTGGGTATTCAAGCGGGGTGGAAAGTGAGACTTTGGACGCTCTGTTTTTATTTTCAGTGGTTGTCCGACTCACTTCAACTTCGGCAGTTTTAGCAGGAAACAATTTTAACATCGCCGGGTCTATTCCCAATTCGCGGGGGCCTGCCGGTTGGTAAAACGGGACATAGTGGGGATCAATGGGGTGCCCTTCGTTGTCGATTGGTGCACGTACCTGATAGGGAAAGCTCAACTGAAAAGTACCGCCATAATCGAGCTCTTTTTTTAAGTGAAACGTTCCATTTTGGATACTCAGAACTTCGTTTGGACCAAAAATTTCGCCGGTTCTAAAGGGAGTCGCACTCATCGCATAGTCGTAATACAAAATCATTGCTTTAGGATTCAATGAATTACGGGCCTGAACACTTACGGGGGTTGTAATAGGGCTTGCTCGCCGATTAAAGGCAAAATCGTAGATACGTCCTGGTTGGGGACTAGCAACCCATTGAATCAGTCCTGATCCCTTAAATTGTGAGCTGTAAAACTGAGCACATACTAGCCGAGTTATAGCTGAATCCGCCTTCGCAATGGTGCACACCAGGTTTACACTGGCAAATAAATAAAAGGCATTTAAGATCCAACAAATAAGTCGCCCGTATTCACTCAAATTGAACTCACTCGATCGAGGTTGATCACTTAGGCCTTGCCAAGGTCATACCAACTAAAACCCTGAAATATCAGTGTGCATAGCGAAGCGTTGTATAAATTGAAGACGCAAACGCCATTTTTTGAACTCTCGCTCTCAACGATCTCTTAAAGATCTCTCTTCAAATTTTGCAAATATTTCACCTTCCATATTTATAAGTTTATTCAGCAACTTAACTAATTTAAATTACAAAATGTAAATTTATATTGATATTAAACGCGGCGCGGTGTAAAAATGATAAAATCAATTTTGTCAGGCTTTTTCAGATATTTTGAAGCGGTAAAGTCTGGTTAATTTTTTTTAAAAGTTACAAAAAGTAAACTAATTTGAAACTTAATATAAGTAGCAGGAGTTGATCGAGTATGACCATTCAAGATCTTACCGATTTTAAAAATGAGGTCCAAAACGATCTCGGCGTCGACCAAACCAATTGGTATACGCTACCTCGACTTTATGAAAAGGCGACCTTTCAAACCCACCAGAACATTATCGGTGTGGTTCAGCCAAGGAATACGTGTCAAGTGAGCGAGTGCCTTCGGCTTTGCCAACTGCATGGCGTGTCGGTCTATCCAATAAGTGGCGGTAAAAATTGGGGATACGGCTCCCGCGTTCCTTGTGTGTCACAGAGTCTTATTCTGGATTTATCATTGATGAACCAGATTAAGGTTTATAGCGAAAACGACGCCTATGTTACTATTGAACCCGGGGTCACCCAATCTCAACTTTTACAGTTCCTTAAAGACAAAGGAGATAAACTTTGGATGGATGTAACGACCTCCTCTGATTTCAGCAGCGTAGTTGGAAACTATTTAGAACGTGGACACGGTGTAACCCCAATTGCTGATCATGTGAGCGGTTTTTGCAATTTGGAAGTTGTACTTCCCACCGGCGACATTATCAAAACTGGTTTTGGATCATTCGGAGACAGCGCCATCGCCCCTTTGGATCGATGGGGTCTTGGACCTTCACTGGATGGTCTTTTTAGTCAATCCAATTTGGGCGTAGTAACGTCGATGACTGTCTGGCTCTATCCAAAACCAGAATGTGTAGAGAGCATTTTTTTTAATATGGATTCTAGTGAACAGCTCACCGGCGTAGTCAACGGTTTAAGACCTCTTAAATTTGCAAAACTGCTCGGTTCAGGGCCCTCGATTGTGAATCACGTCAGACTCTTCACCTCGACGCATTCTTATTCTGACATAAAAGATAAAATGACCTCTGATCCTTTGGAATTGGCACTTCTGAACGCAAGCTTAGCCGCGGGAATTCCTTTATGGTCAGCTTCTGTGGGTCTTTTTGGACAACGCAAAGTTGTAGCGGCACAACGAAATCACCTAATGGACGTTCTAAGTCGTAGCGTTTCACAGATAAACCTACTCAAACAAGATTCTTTTCAAACACAACCTTCATCGATTGTCGAGCGCTACTGGCGGCGGGCTTTCTTAAGCATGAATGGAAAATCGGGGCCCTTTACAAAACGTCCGTACTGGAAAAAAACAAATACCGAGTTCAAACCTACAGCGGATTTAGATCAAGATCGTGTCGGGTTTTTCTGGTTTCCGGTGACTCTGCCATTTAATGCTGGCGACATTCTAGGTGTAAACGACATCGTTTCTAAAATCATTTATAAATATAATTTTGAACCCGACCTTTGTTTTTCTGCGATCCGCGAGCGATCGCTACAGGCCTACATGTCTTTTGTATTTGATCGAAACAATCCAGTGGAAGAAAAAGAAGCCCTCCTTTGCAATCACGAAATTATAAACTCTTTAGCTAAAGCGGGATACATTCCCCATCGACTAGGCATTGAAACAATGAACATTGCTTGGGAATTCGAACAGTCAGGATCTTATGGTTTAAAGAAACAAATTAAAAATCTTGTAGATCCGAAAAATATCTTAGCTAGGGGGAGGTATCTTGACTGATGTAATTTCAATTTTAAAAAATGAAGTGAAGGACCTAGTTCATTGGCAAGGCAAAGACCTAAAACGCCTTTGGGAGCAAGCAAACCGTCTTTTACTGGTTCAAGATTTCCATTTCTCTATTGAGGAATTTATTTCCATTTCGGATAAAATGATGAGTTCCGCTTGGACCCACTACAGCCCTCGTCGAAAGAAAACGCAAAGCAATCAAACGGTAATTGAGGCTCTGTATGGTGAACAGAAAGTGTATTTGCACCACGAATTTGCATATGTGCCATTCCGGCCTGACATCATCTTTTTTTTCTGCCAGGTCCCATCAGTCAGCGCAGGAGAAACCACTATCTGTGAGAAAAGTAAATTCTTTGCATCCCTATCTAAAGGTCTTAAAAACAAGTTATTTTCTCAATCTATTCAATTTCAGCATCGATGGCCAACAGACTTTTTGGTATCGCACTTAAAAGCTGACTCAATTGAATCCGCTTTAAAAAAAGCCAATCTTTACCGAGGAATTACTATTCAAGAGGCCAATGAAAACTATGTCCAATTTAATTTTGTCACTCCGGGATACAGTGCCGCCACCGACCAAGTATTTGCGTTGAGTGTAGAACATATTGGAGATGAAAACCCAATGGCAAAAAGTCTCATGACAGCATGTTTTCAAGATGGCAGTGAGATTGAGCCTTGGATGATAGAGGAATTCAAGCAGTCCGAATTTCTTAACACCCAGAAAATTAAATGGAACGAGGGCGAATTCGTTGTTCTTGATAACAATCGCTATCTTCATGGTCGAGAGGCTTTTACCGGGCCAAGGCAATTATTTACACGTTTTGGGCATTCAATATGAAGCAAGCCAATTTTTTAACGTTGGAAATACATCCAAAACTAGATCGCAAACCAGACGATCATTTGGACTATACATTGGGTGATTTGTTTCTAAATGCTGCGTTAAAAAATGGTGATTCTGATTTTCTTGTTGTTTCTGATGAACGAAAAAAAACCTACCGCGAAGCTTTTTCAGAAATCATAATTTGGATTGAGCTATTTCAAAATTTGGGTATCCAACAAGGCGATCGAATATTTTGTTACTTAGAGCATCCTAAGGACATGCTTATCTTTTTTTTAGCAAGTCAGTTTTACGGGACTATCACAGCCTGTTTATCCCCAGTGTACTCCATCGACCATGCAAAGACCATAGCCAAGCAACTAGGATGTCGAGCCGTCTTTTCACATTTTGGCGCGGATTTTCATGATATCGAAATAAAGTTGCATCCTTCAGATTGCAAAAATCAGAATGAGTCAAAAAACCTAAATGAAAACTGGAAGACACTTAGCACATTTAATCGGGCTAACTCGTCCCAAGATATTTTGATGTTGCAAGCCACATCCGGTTCTACCGGAATCCCAAAGTGGGTAGTTCGATCCCATCGAGCCCTTATCCACTACGGAATTCATGCCGGATTCCATATTCGGGCAAATTCTAATCATCGACCGAACTATCTAATACTTCTTTCATTTGCCCATTCCTTTGCCTACCACCAACTGACTTCCGCTTTGGCGCTCGAGGCAAAAATTTCTGTTCCCAAGCTTATCGACTTGCTAGCGCAACCCGATGATATTCTGCGCCTAGGGGTAACTGTAGCCGCTTTTCCGCCGCGAGTTCTCAATCATCTTTACAAAATGGCCAAAGAGACAAATCGATCCGATCAACTAAAAAATGTTTTTGGTTTAGAGTTAGAATCTGTAATTATCGGCGGTGGAACAGGTGATGAACAAATTCTGCGAAGTTTTAAATCCCAAGGTATCGAACCAATACAAATTTATTCATCGAGTGAAACGTCATTGATTTCGATAACTCCACGAGGTCATTGGAATCCAAGATCTTCGGGAATTCTAGCGCAAGGGGTGCAAATCCAATTTGTCGGCGGTGGCGAACTTTTAGTCAAAACTCCGGCTATCATGAAAGAATATTATTTGGATTTCGCAGAGTCGACTTTGGCTTTTTCTGGAGATGGTTACTATAAAACCAGCGATGTTGCCGAAATCCGCGGCAATCAGCTTTACCATTTAGGTCGAAAGTCTGATGTGTTTTCGACATTTGAAGGAACTCCGTTTTTCCCAGCTCGCATCGAACAATTGTTAGAAGGGATACCCACTATAACTCAGGCTATTTTGATAGGCGATGCAAGACCATTTAATATAGCTCTGTTGTGCATTGAAGCCGAATTCAGCAGCGCAGAATTGTCAATAGTTTCAAAGCAAGAATCTAAATATGACTTTATCGAGAATAAAATTAAAAATCTAAATACTTTGCTTCAAATTCCCGAAAAAATAAGACACCTGGTACTTTTTCATGGGCAGTTTCCTCATCATTGCTATTCCGAAGCAATGGGTTCAAAAACAAAACGCAATCGTAAATCAATTTGTCAATATTTTCGAATATTAATAGAAGAAATTTACGTTCAGGATCACGGCGAATTTAAATTGGGACGGAGCTTGAAAGATTGCAGCCATGTTTTATCTCGCCGAAGAGAAATCCACTTAGAAGAAAAATCACATATAAGCCGCGAGTCTATTCAGCTATGAGTTCTATGTGGACGCCTAGGTTAAAGATACTGGTTTTCATACAGGTTTGCGCATCCTGTTTGATTCC
>JAYTTH010000034.1:0-2727 GCA_043745515.1 Pseudobdellovibrionaceae bacterium
GAACAGTCAAAAAATCAGAATTAGGTTAAAAGCCTTTGATCATAAGTTGCTTGATCAATCTACAAAAGAAATAGTTGATACAGCTAGAAGAACTGGCGCCAAAGTCGCTGGGCCTATTCCTCTGCCAACACGTATTAACCGCTACACAGTTCTTCGATCTCCCCACGTTGATAAAAAATCTCGTGAGCAGTTTGAAATTAGAACTCACAAGCGAATGTTAGATATTTTGGAGCCCACTCAGCAAACAATCGATCAATTGATGAAATTGGATCTGTCTGCAGGTGTAGACGTAGAAATTAAACTATCTGCCAAGTAAGGTGTGAACAATGTCTTCTGATACAAATATAAAACTAAACTCGATTTAT
The DNA here is from genome assembly GCA_043745515.1 of Pseudobdellovibrionaceae bacterium. GTDB lineage: Bacteria > Bdellovibrionota > Bdellovibrionia > Bdellovibrionales > Bdellovibrionaceae > UBA2316. Next base: position 366 of record JAYTTH010000034.1, read on the forward strand.
GCCTTCAAAGAAGGAATGTCGACGGTATTTGATGAATCCGGCGTGGCAATTCCTGTAACGGTCCTTCGCTTTGCTCCTTGGTACGTGTCTCAAGTGAAAACTGTAGACAATGATGGATATCAAGCATTGCAGGTTGCATGTGAGCCGCGAAAGCCAAAAAACTCAACTAAGCCTGATATGGGTCACTTTAAAAAAATGGGCCAAGAGACTTCTTTTAAGTTCGTGCGTGAAATTCGCGTCGATAATGTGGGTGAAGTAAAATTGGGTGACCAATTGGCTTTGGATTCCTTGGCTAAGGGTGACGTTGTTAAAGTAACAGCTAAGTCTAAAGGGCATGGTTTCGTGGGTTCTGTAAAGCGATGGAAATTTGCGGGAGGCCCAGCTACTCACGGTTCTAAATTCCACAGACAGCCTGGATCAAGTGGTAATAGAACATGGCCTGGGCGGGTTATGCCAGGTAAAAAGTTTCCGGGTCACTGGGGCGATGAAAATATCACAGTTAAAAATTTAAAAATAGTAGACGTTAACTTAGAGGAAAATGTTGTTCTTATCCGTGGAGCGGTTCCCGGTGCAAGAAACACTCTAGTTAAGTTAGTTAAGGTGTAATTTATGAGTACTTTAGAAGTAACTAACCTAGATAATAAGAAAGTGGGATCCGTCGAGGTTTCCGCTGCAATCTTGACAGAGGAATTTAGTGAAAACTTAATTCATGCTGTTGTCCGATGGCAATTGGCTGGAAAGCGCCAGGGCACAGCGATGACTAAAACTAAAGGGTTTGTCAGCGGCGGTGGTAAAAAGCCTTTCAAGCAAAAAGGAACTGGTAATGCACGTCAGGGATCGACTCGGTCTCCATTGATGCCTGGAGGCGGAACTACGTTCGGGCCTCAGCCTCGGGATTACTCTTATGTAATGCCTAAAAAAATGAAAAAAACAGCTTTGAAAATGGTTTTGAACTACATGATCAAAAACAACAAAGTTAAATTAGTCGATTCTTTATCATCTGATGGTAAAACAAATAAGCTAAGCAAACAATTGTCTGGATTTGGTTTTAAGAAAGCTGTTTTATCTGATGTTAATGGAAATGATAAGTTGAATCAGGCTTCAAAAAACCTAAGAAATTATAAATTTTTGCCAACTGGGGCGGTTAACGTATTTGATCTTTTGAAGTATGACGCTTTGATCATCTCTAAAGCTTCCTTTGAAGATCTTAGCAAGACTCTAGCTATGGAGAAGCAATAATGAAAAACTTAGAACTATTTCCACTAATTACTGAAAAAAGCGCCAAGTATTCTGATTATTCAACTTATGTTTTCAAAACAAACGCTGAATATGACAAGGTAATGATCAAAGAATTTTTAGAAAAAAGATTTTCTATAAAAGTAAAAGCAATCCGAACAGCTATCTTCTCGCGAAAAGCGACTAACAAAAGAACAAATAAGGTTAAATCGTCTTATTTTAAAAAAGTTTTTGTTAAAGTAGATAGTGGTGTTAAGATTCCATTGTTTGAGGGTGTATAGATGGGTATCAAAATATTTAATCCTACTTCTGATGGTCGAAGGGGAATGACAGGTTACGATTTTTCTGAAATCACAAAAACTGAGCCAGAAAAAGCGTTAACGATGAAATTAAAGCGAAGCAGCGCTAGAAATAACTACGGGCGCATTACTATGCGTCACCAAGGTGGCGGCAGCAAAAAACTTTATAGAATAGTTGATTTTAAGCGAAGTAAATTTGATGTTGATGCAAAAGTAGCAGCAATTGAGTACGATCCCTATAGAACAAGCCGTATTGCTCTTATTCATTATGTCGACGGTCTTAAGGCCTACATTTTGGCTCCATTGGGTCTAAGTGTAGGTGACATGGTAACTTCTAGTGAGAAAGCCGATATCAAGCCAGGCAATTGTTTATTGCTTAAGAATATCCCTGTAGGAACAACAATTCACAATATCGAGTTGCGTCCAGGAAAAGGCGGGCAGGCTTGCCGCGGTGCTGGTGCTAGTGCGGTTTTGGTAGCTAAAGATGAAAAATATTGCCAAGTCCGAATGCCATCAGGTGAGGTTAAGCAAGTCTTGACTCTTTGTCGAGCGTCGATCGGGCAGGTTGGAAATACTGACAACGAAAACATCAATCTGGGTAAAGCCGGTCGAAATCGTTGGAGAGGCATTAGGCCTTCTGTGCGCGGTATGCACATGAATCCAGTGGATCATCCATTGGGCGGTGGTGAGGGCGTGGGTAAAGGTCATCATCCTGTAACTCCTTGGGGTCAGCCTTGTAAGGGTTACAAGACTCGTAACTCTAAGAGAACTAATTTTTCAATCGTGAAAAGGCGTAAGTAGGAGATATTATGGCTAGATCGCTAAAA
>JAYTTH010000035.1:0-10096 GCA_043745515.1 Pseudobdellovibrionaceae bacterium
AGTAAAAGGTAAAGTTAAAGAGAACTTTAAAAAGTATGTCTCGCAAGGTGAAATGATAGGTAAGCGTGAAGACGAATTCGTCAAAATCCCACTTCCGTCCATTGATATTCCAAATTTTCGCTATGGAGCCAAACAGCAGGGCGGTGTTGGGCAAGGTAGCGGCCAGCAGGGCGAAGATGTTGGAGAGCCAGGCGATGGCCAGGGTGCGGCTGGCAATAATCCGGGTGAACATTTAGTTGAAGTGGAGCTTTCACTAGACGAATTGGCAGAAATTCTGGGTGAAAAATTACAGCTTCCGCGAATTGAACCCAAAGGTAACAAGAATATAGACAGTGTTAAAACCAAATATTCAGGCCTGGCGCCAGTTGGGCCCGAAGGTTTGCGCCAATTTAAAAGCACCTATAAACAAGCTTTAAAGCGGATGATTTCCAGTGGATTTTATGATCCCGTTGATCCAAAAATTATCCCTATACGCAGGGACTTTCGCTATAAAACATTTAAAAAGATAATTCAACCACAAACTAAAGCGGTTGTTATCTATATGATGGATGTTTCTGGTTCGATGGGTGATGAACAAAAAGAAATTGTACGGCTAGAAAGCTTTTGGATAAATACTTGGCTTAAAAAACATTACAAAGGCTTAGAAACTCGTTTCATAATTCATGATGCGGCGGCAAAAGAGGTAGATGAAAACACTTTTTTTAGAACGAGTGAATCAGGCGGTACGTTAATCAGTTCGGCCTATAAATTATGCCAGCAAATTATTGAAACAGACTATCCAGTGAATGAGTGGAACATTTACCCATTTCATTTTAGTGATGGCGATAATTGGAGCGGTGAAGATACCCGATTGTGTATTAAATTGATTAAAGAATTTTTTATTCCGTGCACAAATGCTTTTTGTTATGGCCAAGTAGAAAGCAAATACGGCTCGGGTCAGTTTTTAAAAGATCTGCAAAAAGAATTTCCTGATAGTGAACATGTGCTTTTAAGTCAGATTGAAAATCGAGATAAAATATTGGATTCGATCAAAGACTTTTTGGGAAAAGGAAAATAGATGGCGAATCTAACTCCAGAATTGGAAGCAGAGCGAACAAAGATTTGCAAAATAGCTAAGGATGCTGGTTTAGATTGCTTTGAAACAATTTTTGAATTGATCACCTACGATCAGATCAACCAGTTTGCGGCGTTCGGTGGTTTTCCAGTGCGTTATCCACATTGGAAATTTGGAATGGAATATGAACACTTGTCTAAAAGCTACGAATACGGACTTTCAAAAATTTACGAAATGGTTATCAACACAGACCCTTGCTACGCCTACCTAATGGAAGGCAACATGCTAATGGATCAAAAGTTGGTCATGGCCCATGTGTACGGCCACTGTGATTTCTTTAAGAATAACGTTTGGTTTGGGAAAACAAATCGCAAAATGATGGATCAAATGGCCAATCATGCCACTAGGATTCGTCGCTATGTAGATCGTCATGGTTATGAGGCAGTAGAAGAATTTATTGATATTTGTTTAAGTATGGAAAATTTGATCGATCGCTATAGCCCGTATCAGGAAAAAACTGGGCCTCGTGATAATACGGCGGTCGATGCCGGAAGAAATACAGAGCCCGGCATGTTGCGAGTGAATCGACCTTATATGCGTGACTATATCAATCCCCCTGCATTTATAAAAGAGCAGAAAGAAAAGCGCGAAGAAATGGAGCGGATGAAAGCATCCAAATTTCCGCCAGAACCAGAAAAAGATATTCTAAACTTTCTGATTCATTATGCACCGTTAACAGATTGGCAGCAGGATATATTAAGTATTATTCGCGATGAAGCCTACTATTTTTCACCTCAAGGTATGACAAAAACTATGAACGAGGGTTGGGCATCCTATTGGCACTCGCGATTGATGACTGAAAAAATATTACAAGATTCAGAGATTATTGATTTTGCTGATCATCACTCAGGGACGATGGCTATGGCTCCGAATGGCTACAATCCTTACAAAGTAGGGATTGAATTGTTTCGCGATATTGAAGACAGATGGAACAAAGGCCAATTCGGCCGTGAATGGGATCAATGTGACGATGTTAAAGAAAGAAAAAACTGGGACAAAAAACTAGGACTGGGACGCCAAAAAATATTTGAAGTTAGGAAATTTTACAATGATGTCACTTTTATTGATGAATTTTTAACGGAAGATTTTTGTATTCGCAATCGTCTTTTTGTTTATAAATTTAACAAAAGAACAAATAAGTTTGAAGTCGACACACGTGACTTTAAGGCCATCAAGGCAAAACTGTTGTTCCATATGACTAATTTTGGACAGCCAATCATAAGAATAGAAGACGCAAATTTTGAAAATCGGGGCGAACTATTGCTGACTCACCTGCATGAAGGCATTGATCTTCAACCAGATTTTATGAACGAGACTCTTAAAAACCTACAGAAAGTCTGGAGTCGACCAGTAAATTTAGTTACAGCAATGGAAGGCGAAGGCTTTCTATACCGGTTCGACGGCAAGGAATTGCAATCACATAAAATATCGCCTTTGCCTCAACAAAAGGTATGATTCAATTGGGATCTTCCAATAATAGTGGTGCCATCGTAGATCGAGTATTGGGATCGCTCATTTTAAACATCACTGAATCTAAGTAATAGTGGGTAAAACGAATTACAAATGTCCCTAACAAGGCCGTTACCATTAATCGATCTGAGATTGTCCAAGTCATAGTTTCGGGAATCTGAATAACCCATCCGGTTAGGTAGGGGATCAAATAACAAAGGCTTACAAATATTGAAATTAAAAAGATTTTCTTTTTCTTTACAGCTTCCATTTTTGACCCGTTAACCATACGACGATAGATTGCCAAATATTCGGTGCCATGAGCTGCTCGAATAAAGAGACTGCCGACCATATTTACCATTTTTAATGGAAACAAAAGAACTCTAACCAAAAAAGAAAATTTATTGGATTTGGCTTGATGTGGGTATCGTCGGCCATTCCAAAGTATTCCCAAAGAAGAACAGACTATAGAAAGTGCTCCGAAATTTTGAATTAAATCAATTCCTGGAATTTCGAAATTGTCCTTTAGAAAAATTTTTGGAATCCAAAATAAAACTTCTCCTGCAAATAGCAAATTAAATAGTATTCGCTCGATACGCTCTACTTGCTTTGCAACATTGTTGTCTTCATCAGAAAACTTTATTTTTCGTCTTAAAGATGAATTGTAACACAAAGAAATTCCTCGCATTTGGGCAACGGTATGCTGAGCAGGGCCAAATAGTTCAAAAAATAGCCAGATTGTCGCCATTCCCTTTAAAGAAGCGGAAATTGGAAACCCTTTCATGATCAGTAATAAACCAGCCAACACTAGCCCAACCAAAAAAGCCTGTCCCCACGGTCCAAAACCTTTTAGCCAACCTGTTTTAGCTCTTGAGTCCGACTTTTGAGCCCATTGTTTCAATTCGGGAACAGTGGCTAAAAGTACAAATGTAAATACAACGTGAAAACTGTCGGCAAAAATAAGTGTCGTTAGCAGTACTGTCGAGGCTTCAATTTTGAAGTTGAGACCAAAATCATTTAGCAACCAAAAACTCAAGGACAAAATAATGCCAAGCCAGGGCACTGCTAAAAGAAACCACTCGTCACGAGATTTTAAAAACCGAATTTTATTCAATCTATCTTTTACTAGTGAAAGTTCGTTGCTAGATTTTGTCTCAGATTGATTCGGAAATGTATTGGTGTTTCGTAATCGCATGCCTACCTCCGTATTTACAAATAAGAAATGCAAGCTAAGAGCCAAAAAAAAACTCGCCGTATCCAGCGAGTTTCCATTTTCATGTTTTGATATTTAGTTTAGTTAGCCGGCTTACCAGTCACCGCCGCCGCCGCCGCCACCACCGCCGCCACTGCCGCCACCACCACCACCACCGCCGCCGTAGTCACTACCGCCGCCGCCGCCGCCAGCACTTGCCCAGTCAGACGTCGAAGAAGTAGATTCGCTTCGCGCAGGCGCACTTGGTTCATAGGTAGAGGCTCGTGTTTCAGAAGCTGTAGTTGTCCAAGCCGCTGTTGTTTCTGTAGTTGTGTATTCTGAACCTCCTGCACTTGAAACTGTGTCAGCCGTTTTCACATATTCAGCTTGATGGCCAGAAGAGCCAACGAAGGTATTGGCTTCTCGAACATCCGCGTTTCCAACATAATCTTCAGCTGATCTAGAATCAAATGTGATAGCTGAATTGGCAGCATAAGAATCGTGAATTACGATAGTATTATTGCTGCTATACATGAAAGGCCCTGGCTCAAAAACTGTGTAAATATGGGTTCCTGGGATCCAATATGGGTAAGGTAAACCAGGGTACAAGAATACAACTTCGCAATATCCAGATCGAGGATTTTGCTGAATAATATATGTATCTCCCGAGCTAGTACGAAATCTTGGGACGCGTGCATTTACCGAAGCTGAATCGACGGCTCCAGCTACTTTAACTCGAGCACCGGCTTTCCCGCCTGGAACATCTTTTCCAAGTCTTATTCGTGCAGGCAATTTTTCTAATATTGGACTTTTAGCCAATTGAGCCCGAACAGCTGGAGACAACTTTTTAACTCGTGCTTCTTTTGTTTCGCCAGCGCCAGCTTCTAATTCTCGTGCTCCAGACGCTTTTGATTTTGTTAAAGCGTGGATTCCCATCCCTGCTCCAATGACCGCAACAATCGCTGCGCCAATTGAAATATAATAGGCAGTGTTGTCTGTAGCTACAGTTTCTTTAGCTTGTTCTTGTTGTCGAATCTGTTCAGCAAATACACGTTCATTTGCAGACAATTGAACACGCGATGCTTCTTTTAAATCTGGCTTTACTGCCATCTTTATAGTTCGAGTTTGCCCGTTAGAAAGGTGATACTGTTCCACAATTTGATTGGTTTGAGGGTCTGTAAATGTTCGATAATCCACAAGAACGTTGTCAGCATCATCAGGTTGTGCTTTTTGTCCACAAATACCTTGAATGACTTCACGGGTAGATTTTTTAGTAATTTTGCACGAGTGAGCATTTTGAATGTCACCAGCGGCGTGGGCACTATTTATTCCCACAGTATTAAAAACCATGAGTGTTACAAGTGATTTTGATATCCATTTATTCATTTTTTAAATCCTTTCTATATGTTTAATTCAATGACAGATTGGGTAGGAGCAAAACTATGGCCAAATCCTGGTTACCCAATTAATTCGGTTTCACGCCCATTTTTGAGATTTCCCCTAATTCAAGTGATTTAAATTCGGTCTTTACCAAGTAAATTTGTCAAAAAATTCCAAGTGTGACTGACAAATTTTGTTACTCCAAAATTTATGTACGAGAAAATTTCAAATTTTAGGCATTACTAGTGGGCAAATGAATTTAATTCGTCGTGGTAGGAATAAATATGGCCTTTAGGTTGCTTTTACTGATTTCGGTAGAGGTATAGTTATGAAAATGGTTCGACTGTTTTTTTTAGTATGTGTTGCTTCCCAATCTGTTACTTTTGCAAATGGGATGAGGCCACTTCCTCCTGTCGTATGCGACTGGAAAACAGTTCCAGTAGAGTCCGGCGACGAACCTAAAATTGCCGCCTTCACCAGCGAAGATGAGTTTTGCTATAAAAATGAAAAGAAATTTGAATTGATGATTGATAATTGTTTGACTGGTCCGAATGCGCTTGAACAAAACCCTGTATTCATAGCTCGATTGAGATTGGAACAACTAAAATTAGTATTCACTGAAGATCTGTTGGCAACTAGCCGCGTAGCTCCTGACTTGAAATATTTTGAATCAACTTGGAAGAGTTTTAAAGATCGATGGTCTAAAATAGCGGCCCAAGAAGCCGAACTATTGAATAGGATTGATACTGATCCCAATCGAGTTGCCAATCCTTGCAAAATGTCTGCACTGTTAGGCAAAGAGTGCGGCCACATTCAAGCAGAAGATGTTTTTACTTTATACCAAGAAAAATCAATTCAAGGTTATGAAAACAAGTCGGTCGGTAGGGTAATTCCGCCTGGGCTAACCTATGATCTTATAAAGTCTGAATTGATGACACGAACCTATCATACTCCAATTGAAAATCTCTTAATTCATGGCGCAAATGAGGATAAAAAAGAAGTTCAAGAACGTGAGATTGATTTAGAACGTCGTATAAGTAAAGACACGATCATGGGAAACTGGCCAGAACTAAGAGCCAACACTGAACTCCGCGGAAATTTAAGGTTCTTGATCGAACAGCGGGGATTAACTAAAAAAGTAATTGCGGCAACAGCTGAAATCGAAAAGCCAAAGGGAACCGATGCTAACGGCGCTCCAGCTACACATTCAGAGCGCGATCAAATTGTAGACAATATAATGAAGAACGAGTTTCAAGGTGGAAAAATTGTTCGCGAGGAATTCATTTCCCAAGTTGAAAAGAATTTTCAATTTGGACATAAATTGATTATTCGATCCATGGGCGAACATCTGCGATTGGGAAAAATCGACAAGGGTTGGCTATTGGAACAACAGTATTTGCTTGAAGCTTTAAAGGAAGACGTGCTTAAGCAAAACAAACTTAGACATTCAGAAAAGCTAAACGAGCAAGCTTCAAAAATTCAAACTCAAATGTGTGCTAATATTTTTCACGTAAAAAAAGTGGAAAAAGTTAAAAAAATTGGCGGCGAAGTACTTACCGTAGCCGCAATTGCCACGGGCGCTGGCGGGATGGCAATGGGATTTTTTGAAGTCGGTTCGATGGCAGTTGCTCGATACTTAGGGCAGGCTGCAGGAACTCTAATACTTGCGGCAGGGGGCTTTGAAGTTTTAGACCTTTATAGTTCATTCATTATTAAAAGAGATCTATTCGCTATTCGAGAGGCGAAAGACTCAGAAGTTGCCTATGCACACAACGATTATACAGCTTCCATTCCCATGGCCGCAATTAACTTTGCCTTAATAGGTCCCACCTTTCTTTTAAAGACAGGCCGACTTTTAGCGTGGGTTGACAAAGCGAATTTTGGAATGGGCGCTTATATGGCTAAAGCCGGATATGAAGGTGTTGAAGGTGTCATTTCAAACACTAAAGAAAAACGATTGGCAGCTAGAAAACGAGCGCAAGAAAGAATGGCGATACGCGAAAAAATCACGAGGGAGCGAACTGATGTTGATTAAAAATACTAGTTTAATTTTAATTGGAATTAGTTTTTTATTTGGGTCTTTTTCTTATTCCGAAAGCAAAATTTCAGCCGAACCAAGTAATAGTCGATTGATAGAGGATGATGGACAAATTTTGAATCCAAAAGAAATTGATATTTTAGAAACAAAAATTAAAGATATAAATAGGAACAAAAGCACATTTGTAAAAATAGTTTTGGACCTTGAAACAAACGCTTTTAAAACTGAAGAAAGAGCGAAGAAAATATTCAAAGACTGGCAACTCAATACTTTAAAAAACAATCATGGGTTTCTAATTGTTGCATCGATTGCGGACCATCAGATTCATTTAGAAGTTGGTCCCTCGATGCGCAAAAGACTACCCGGTGAAGTTAAAGATGTCGTTCTCAAAAACTACTTAGTTCCAGCATTTCAGAAACATGATTATTTCGCTGGTTTAAACGAGAGTTTAAAATTTTTAGATTCCGAAAAAGGTCTTAGGACGGGACCTGATTTTATGTTTAATGATATTGAATCTTTCCTGCTGTTAAACGTTTTAATCTCTTTATTTTTTGTACCGATCGTTTTGAAATTTATTTATAAAACATTCAAAAACGGAATTGGTAAAATTTCGAATTCCTCAAAAATTGAACTAGTTAGACTAATGGGCATCGATACTCCGGCTCATATCTGCGCTAAACTTTTTCTGGCTTGGGTGGCAGTAGTTGTTGTTTTGGTATCGAGTCCTATTTTAGACGAAAAGAACGCGTTCTGGTTAGCGTGTTCCATGTATGTTTGTTCACTCATATATTCTATTTTTTGGAACAATAAAGCGTCTATTCAAAAAACAACTTTTCTAGCTTAAAAAGCGGCACTTCGGGCCGCGTTTGGCTATCGGCTTGTTTTGAGATTTCTTGGGTAAACTAGGTATATACTGCACCTGGAAAGTAATTTGCAAATGGTTGTCGATAAAGCACAGAGCCGTTTTGATCGAATTGCTACTAAATCAAAAAATACGCCATTGCTTGAACGTTGAGGTTAGTTTAATCTTTTAATCTATGTCCAACACCCGAACTGTTTTTTCTACGGATCCTAAAGACAAAGTGAACTGTCCGGATTGTAAAAGAAACTTAACAGAATGTAAGTGTTTGAAGCAGCAAAGAGTCGATCCGGCTCAATTCACTGTCGTTCTTAGGCTTGAAAAAAATGGCCGAGGCGGAAAAACGGTCACCATTCTAGATAAACTACCTAGAAATGAGACCTATTTGAAAGAGCTATGCCGGGAAATCAAAGCCAGATGCGCGACTGGTGGCACCCATCGGTTTACCTCTGACCAAGCTGTAATTGAAATTCAGGGGGATAAGCTAGATCTAGTTAAAAAAATTTTGACGCAAAAATCGATTAAGTTTAAGGGATTTTAGGGTAGTATAAAATGAATTTATTTCTTGTAAAAAGACAGCTTTTAATAGTAAACGCATAGGAAACACAGGTAAACCAATGATTTCAAAGAAAAAAGTGCTGATAGTAGATGATTACGAAGAAAGCTGTGCGCTTCTCAGCGAGATACTAGAAGACAACTATGAATGCATGGCCACTCAAGAAAGTACAAAGACCTTTGAACTCATAGAAAAGTTTAAGCCCAATTTAGTGATTCTTGATTATAAAATGCCCGGCCTATTGGGTGTTGATGTGTGTGCTCAAATCCGAGCCAAAGAAGATATTAAATACGTCCCAGTCATTTTTGTGTCGGGCGCGGCAAACATAGATGAAAAAATTCGAGCGTTTGAAATGGGTGCTGATGATTTTGTTTCCAAACCATTTCATGTTAAAGAACTTCTTTTAAGAATTAAACGCCTGGTAGATCGTGAAAATGAAGCTGTTAGTGAATTAGCGGCTTCCAATTTGAAAATGAATTTGTTGTCTCGACGTGTATATTTGGATGGAAATGAAGTCCAGTTAACCCCAAAGCAATTTGATATTTTGAAGTTGCTTGTTGGGGCTAAAAATAATTTGGTATCACGAGAAAAATTTTTAGAAGAGATTTGGGGTGATACCGAAGTCACCTCTAGAAATGTAGACAGTCAGATTAACTACCTTAAACGAAAAATTGAATCATTTAAGGGAAAAATTTCCGCGGTTCCAAGTCTTGGCTATAGACTTGATGTTCAAGAAAGTTAGTCGAATCATTGCATTTTGATTTTCCAAAACGAATAAAAAACGCGATTTTAGGATCGTGTTTTTAACTTTTTCTTCCGCAATTCTTTAAAAAACGATTTTAATAATTCTGAACTTTGCTCCTTGAGCAGTCCGATTTCCCATTTTGGTTGATGGTTGAAGCGAGGATCATTAAAAACCTGATATAAACTGCAGCACGCACCGGCCTTGGGGTCCTCGGTTCCCATGTATACATGTCTAACGCGCGACTGTATTATAGCGCCAGCGCACATCAAGCAGGGTTCCAGCGTAATATACAAGTCACAATCAACCAGGCGCCATGATTTTAACTTTTTAGATGCTTTTTGAATGGCGACAAGCTCGGCATGCAGAATCGGATTGTTTTTGGACTCCCTAAGATTAAATCCTTTGCTGACAAGAGAGCCATTCTTAACAATGACGGCGCCAACAGGAACTTCCCCTTTTTCGTGGGCTTTTTGGGCCTCTTTCAAGGCTAGGCTCATCCAAAAGTCATGGCTTTGTTTCGTCATCTCATTCCCCTCGGTTGATTGCCACTGACTTGTAGGGTCCAAGCTAATAGACCGAGAGTCAAAACGCACAGTGGACATTGCGCGTTATCCGGGAGAGAATCCAAAATGTTTGCTAAAAGAATCCGCTTTTGTTAGACCGTGAAGTTTGTATTTATTGAATATTTTAGAGCATTTGAGAGGACGGTGATTTTAATGCCATTTGTAAAATTGAGAGACGGAGAAAACTTTGAATCGGCTTT
>JAYTTH010000036.1:0-2720 GCA_043745515.1 Pseudobdellovibrionaceae bacterium
ATCTGTTCTAAAATTCCTGGCTTCTTTTCTTGCACTTATTCTCCTTTTTGTTGTGAGACTCTAACGGTCTCGAAAGGTAATAAGAGCAAAGGCGTGCCAAGCTGCCTGCGCGGTCGTAAAAAATGTTAAGTTGTTAATTTTATTTAGTTTTTGAATTTTAACTCGAGTCTCACCACTGAGACTGAGTCTCACGAGTCTCAGCGCGAGTCTCACTGACGTAATGCAAAAAGAGACTGGAGTCTCACAGTCATCAACAAAAACATGTATCTTGACCTGTGTCGTAAAACTGTCGTAAGAGTGTCGTAATCGTGGCGTAACACCTTCTGAAAAAAATGGTTTACTTTCATTTAAAAGTGAAAGGAACTTTTATGGAAAATAACATGGCAAAAAGTATGGACAGAGCAAAATTTGTAAAGAGGGCTCGCGAAGAACGAGCGTGGCCACAAAGACAACTTGCTGAAGCCGCAAAGCTCAACCTTCGAACAATTCAGCGTTTGGAAAAAGATGGCGCCGCCTCCTTTGAAACGCTCATGGCTGTTGCTGGAGCATTTGATATAGATGTAAAGGAATTGAATCCCGCATCTAAGAATTCCCCTAAATCTGTTTCTAGCAAAAAAGTACATCATTTGCCTCGGCTCTCTTCAGGAAAAGAACTCTTTGAAATTATTGGGGCAACAGAACAATACGAAATCTCGCATGATGAATCTGATGACGTTAGAGCTCTTGGATCAATGATGGATATTTTAAAGTACACGATTGAGGATATAGAAAAGTGGCGTCACGCCGATCCTTTAGGGAAGATTGAAATGGAGCTTTATTTATCCCGCGCGCTCAAAGAGATTGAAGCTACTAAGGATGTTAAAGAAATTAACTGGGGTTGTTATTTTTTTGGTGTCAAACGTGAAGTCTCAAAAGTTTTCGCTGGTCGCACATCCCAAATCTCGATGGGAACAATTTATATTAGTCATTCTCGCTCAAGTAAAATCATACGAGATAAGAATTCAAATATGGTTATCCCAGCCTTGTTAAATGAAACTTTAAACAGTTAAATTTAAACACGTCGGCCTGCAACCAGGCCGAGTTCTTTCGCTCTTCTAAAAAATGTGGCTCTAGATACATTCAAAGATTTAGCGGCAATCGTGCGATCGCCGTGGGCATCTACAATAGCCTTTTCAAATTTTTTGCGTTCTTGAGTAAATAGTGTTGCTCCAGCTTTTCCAAGAAAAGATACATTCTGTTTTGGGGTAATTAAATTTGATAACTCTGGAATTGCTTTGCAAACATCCCTTTCACGAATAATTTTGCCATCTCGACGATAGATCATTGTTTCAATTGTGGCTTCCAGCTGCCGAACATTTCCAGGCCAATAATAGCTTTGGAGAAGTCCGATTGCTTCTGGAGTAATTGTAAACTCATTATTAAATTTAGTTGCTAAAAAGTGATAAACTAATTCTGGAATGTCTTCGATGCGCTTTCTTAAAGGAGGAATTTCGATTTTGAATTTAGCAATTCGATAAACTAAATCCTCACGAAAGCGCTTTTCGAGAACAGCTTTGTTCAGATCAACATGGGTTGCGCAAATTGATTTAAAGCTTACAGATCGCTCTTCAGTAGCTCCCACGCGTGAAACCTTACGCTCTTGCAAAACTCGAAGTAGCTTTGCCTGTTGATTTAGAGGCATATCGCCAATTTCATCTAAAAAAACAAATCCGCCTTGCGCGGCTTCAAAAGCACCAACTCGATCTTTATCAGCGCTTGTAAATGCGCCTCTCACATGCCCGAACAACTCAGACTCCGCTACGCCGTCGTTAATGGCTGCACAGTGAATAGGAATAAATCTCTTAGCTGAATCAGCCAATTCGGCAATTGAACGCGCTACGACCTCTTTACCGGTGCCTGACTCGCCAGTTATAAGGATGTCTTTTACGCCTGACTGCGCTGCCTTCGCAATTTCTGCTTTAAGGTCCAGGATAATTTTGGATGAGCCGACAATCATAGCACTTTTTGATTGGTTCAAAATAATTGAATGTCGTCTTAGTTCTTTTCTTCTGATCGACACTTGAACCGATTCGCGAATTTGCCCAACTTGAGCGGGCTTTGGTATAAATTGGGTTATACCTGCATTCATCACTTCAATGAGCTTGTGAGGATTCGTTTCGCCGCTTATCACAATAACATCAACTTCAGAATCTTTTGCCGCAATTTTACGAAAAATATCTAGCCCAGTTCGATTGTCCCCAATAAAGTTCATATCTAAAAGAACGACGTCATAAAAGAAATTTTCAATAGCCATTAAACCTTGGTCAATGTTTGTATACAGATCAATGTGATAGCCATGATCTTCAAACATGATTGGAATCTGGCTCAACCATTCAGAATCGTCGTCTAGAGCTAAAATTCTTGGAACTCGCTCTTGATTCATAGTTGAACCTCACGAGGTATCTCAATTTCAAACTTAGCTCCTTTTAAGCCTAATGAGTGCGAAGCTTTTATATTTCCAAAGTGCGCCTCGACAATTTTTCGCGAGACTAGAAGTCCAAGACCCGAGCCATGTGTTTTAGTACTCTTTAAAAGTCGGAAAACATTTTCAGCTTTTAGCGGAAGCCCGTGCCCATTGTCTTCAAAAGTCACCTTTACTTTGTCCGGTAAGCTGTTCTCGCAGGTGATTTTAATTTTCTTATCTGGTGATTTCTGATCTTCGACTGCCTCAACCGCATTTT
>JAYTTH010000037.1:0-2720 GCA_043745515.1 Pseudobdellovibrionaceae bacterium
GTAGATTGCAATATCTACTTTGAAATCACTGAGACCGATTTCTTCTACGGCATTTAACCCGGCGGCTTTCAAAGCGTTTAGAATTTGTTTTCTAATCCGATCAGGTTGATCTTCCTGCTTAGAATAAATGCCATCAAATTCAACATTCTCCTTATTTGCCAGTTTTAGGTACTGGGATAAGTGAAGTACGCCAACCGAGGTTGGATTTCGATTTACCAGTACATCTGGTTGGAAAGAGCAAAAAACTACCACTTGTTTTCTAGCGCGAGTGACCGCAACATTTAGACGCCGCTCGCCACCAATTTTGTTTAATGGGCCAAAATTTAAAGGTAAATCTCCATTCAGGTTAGCACTAAATGCGACCGAGAATAAAATTACATCCCGCTCGGAACCTTGCACCGTCTCTAAACTTTTGACGAAAATGCTCTCGCTCCCAACGCCTTCATCCCAGGCGCGCTGAATATCGGGGTCGGTAGATTGAGCTAACTTGCTCTCAATAATATTCATCTGTGCTTGGTTAAAAGTAACAATTCCAATGGAATCATTTTTGGTTGTTTCATCTTTGAGTCTTTTGGCGATAAAATCGATTATGGCATCAGCTTCAATGGGGTTTGTCCCCACAATCCCCTTAGCGCCTTGAATGCTATTTTCTTTTCTAAAGAATCGGCCGCCTTCAATGTATTTGAAACTCAGACCTTTAAAGGATTTATCCGTAGAAGGCGAAGGAAAGGTATTTAATTTACCTTTGTAGTACTTCTTGTTCGAGAAAGCGATTAGTGACTCATCTTCACTTCGGTAATGCCAATTTAGCATGACGTCTGGGACTCGAACATTTACACAATAATCCAAAATACTCTCACTATCCTGGGTTAAAATTGTGTCTTCGTTTTGATCTTCATCATCATCTTCCGCATCGCTGATGCGAATTTCAGCAACTGATGTTGGGGGCATTTGCTTCGAATCGCCCACGACAATTACAGCTTTTGATCTGCCAATCGCACCGATGGCATGAGCAACTCGAATTTGGGAGGCTTCATCGAAGACCACTAAGTCAAATGGTTCTAATGATGGGTCGAGGAAGCGAATACATGAATCAGGACTGGCAAGGACGCATGGCGTTACACGTGAAATAATGCTCCAGTTTTTAGCAAGCAAAGTTCGGATTGGTACTCTGTTTTTCGATTGTTTAATTGCAGAAAGAAGGTCACCAATAGCCCCTACGCGCATTGTGCTATCAAAACCACGACGCGCGAGCAATTCTGCGCCTGTAATTCTGGGTAAACGATCACGTAATTGCTGATGCGCGGCTTCTAATTTTGTCACGTGACTATTAATGGTGACAGATTCAAAGGTATTAAAGCCACGTTCAACATTTAAAAACTGCAATAATGCGTCGAAATAACCATTTAAGAATGCATTAGGTGCATCGGTATAATTGACTTCGCCAGAAAGAATTTTATATAAAGCTTCATGTAGATTAAATTCACGGAAAATAGCGCCTTCGCGCAAGAGAACTATCCAGCGGCCCAGCTGAGAGAAATCATATTCTGAGGCATCAGTTGACCACAGTGGAATGCATTCATTAAAACGAGTCCCAAAATTGTTAGTTCCGCGCCAAAGTTCTATCGATCTTTCGTTTGCTTCGAGCCGCGCAAAAAGTTCCATAGTTTGAGAGCCTAAAAAAATCAAGGATTTCAATGATTTCGTTTCTAGGTTGGATTGGAAAAATTCTGCGGTTTGTATAGATACATCGTTCGATGAAAGAAAAAGCGAAATATCTTGAACTTTATTAAGTCTTTTACTAACTTCGTTTAACAAAGCTAAGTCAAAGAGATTTTCTTCCTCAGAAAAGCGAATACCTTGAATTTGTGAAAGATCTTTATCAGCTTGGTTCTTTTGCTTCTTAATCGAATCAAGAATATCGAGTAATTGCAATAAATTTGATGTATCCTTAAAAGGTGGTACTTCTAAGACTTGCGATATATTCTTAAAAATTTTCTTTATCTTTAATTTGCGGGTTAAAAAAAAGGAAGCTTGTGCTAATTTTGTTTTGCTCTTGGTGTCATCAATGTCCAAAGATTTTAAATTTTTTGTATCGAATGGTATTTTTTCAATCCCTTGTTTTAATTTAACAAGACTTTCAATTGAATTTCGCAGCGCGACTTTACTCTCCTGGGTTTTGAGGCCAGACAATAAAATTGAGTCAAACTCCTTATAGGTCAAGACTTTTGTGAGCTCAAGGGTCTTAACATCTACTAAATTTGCAACAAAATCTGAAATAACGGGGTCCGATTTGGTTTCTGCTAATAAGTCACGCATAGATCGAACCAGTGTCTTAATTTCCTCTAACTCAACGGGGGTGAAATCTGTAACGTTATTTGTAATCGACCAAGGATTGTAGGTAGCCGTGCCTGCCTGTGGGCCCAGTTCGGAAAGAGTTTTTGCGCTTGCGTATAGTGAATCTTTAGAAGTAATTGTGGAATCGACCATAAACTCACCTGGAATAGGCAGTGAGGCAGTGTTTTGTAACGCTGTTTTCTTATCTAGCGCTGAATAGATCGATTCTCCAAGTCGGCCCTTTTCGTGCAAACGATCACGATATTTTTGAAGTGGAACTAAAGAATTATCGTATTCATTCATAGCTGTTGAGTATCCAACTTTATCCGCGGATATAGCAATATCTATTACGCGCTGCAATTCTTCTTTTACAACCTTAGGGT
>JAYTTH010000038.1:0-2711 GCA_043745515.1 Pseudobdellovibrionaceae bacterium
ACCTTTTTTTTCTCCAAAATTTTAACTTTACCTGTTAGAGGAACAGAAATCGTCAGCTCAGAAAAAGGAAGTAAGTTTCTTAGAACTTCACCTTTCAAGTACATCAAAGGATCTTTACCTTGTCGGAAGGTCATTGTATCAAAGCGAGCGACTTGATCAGCGCGTGTGATTCTAAATCCAGAACAATCCATTTTCACAAGCTTATTGGCATCGTCTGTTGTGACCTGGCATTCCACCATCGGAGCGACTAGCGAGGCAGCCAATCCTAAAATATCCGAGTAGTTTTGTCCTTGAAACTGAAAATTCACGTTTTTGTGACCCCAGTCCATTTTGGCTAAAAGATCGGGAGCCCTGTGTTTTTGGCAATGCTCATAGATACGGTATTGAAATTCGGTAATCTTTTCTAGTTCATATTGATCACAGCCTTGTTTACTTTTTTCGGTCAGTTTGATTCCTTTGGCCTGCTGCAACGCTCTGAAAACTTTGCCAAAAAGGGTTTTATTAGCCACTGGGCGTTCGGATCGAATCAACCAAATCATTTCTCTCATGACCTCATCTAGCTCTTTGACTAAAGCCATGCGTTCTTTAGTAAAATAATCGGCAGGCTTTGGATTCATTTTTTTTACTGGAATTTCACCGGCCTGGACCTTGACGACAACTCCCATCATCGAAAAAAGTAGCAAAACCAGACATGCGCGCACTGAAACTGAAATCGACCTTAAGATAAACCTTAAACTAAAACCTAAAACAAAAATAAAGACAAAATTATAGACAAATGGATTAGTCACATTAATATGATATCAAAGTTACAATTTATTACTAAGGAGTATTTGATGGACGAAATGAATTTACATTCAACTAGCCCAGTTATGAATAGAAAAGACCCATGGCGTTCGCAATACCCAGCAGCGGTTTCTCCTAAAATAGATATTGAACAATACAAAAACATTATGGATGTGTTTGACGAATCAGTCGTCAAATTTGGTGACAAAAAAGCCATGACTAACTTTGGCCACTCTTACACATACAAGCAGCTCAATGAAAAAGTGAATCAATTTGCCGCGTTTGTTCAGCAAGAACTTAAACTTAAAAAAGGCGATCGCATTGCGATTCAAATGCCTAATTTATTACAGTACCCCGTCGTTCTTTTTGGCGCTATGCGAGCTGGCTTGATCATAGTAAACACAAATCCACTTTACACGGCGTCGGAAATGAAACATCAGTTTCAAGATTCAGGTACCAAATGCGTTGTGATTTTAAAAAACTACGCCCATCTTTTAGAATCCATAATAAAGGATACAAAAATTGAGAGCGTTATTGTAACCGAAATCGGTGATTTTTTAAGTTTTCCTAAAAATTTGGTACTGAATTTTGTTATTAAGTACGTAAAAAAAATGGTTCCGTCGTTTCATTTGCCTCATGCTTATGATTTAAATCAGGCACTAGAAATCGGACGCCTGGCTACTTTTCAAAAAGTAGAAATGAATTTGCTAGACATTGCGTTTTTACAATACACGGGCGGCACAACAGGTGTTGCCAAGGGTGCTATGCTGACTCATCGAAATATAGTAGCTAACATGTTGCAAATGTGTAACTGGATGAAACCAAAATTAGTCGAAGGCGCTGAAGTCGCATTGACGCCGCTTCCTTTATACCATATCTTCTCGCTTACCTTAAATTGCTTGGCGTTTATGCGCTATGGTGCCGAAAGTATTTTAATCACTAATCCACGCGACATTCCTGCATTTATTAAACTTATGAAAAAAAGCCATTTCACCGTTATGTCTGGGGTCAATACCCTTTATAACGGACTTATGAATCATCCTGATTTTCCGTCCATTAATTTTAAAAATGTAAAAATAAATGTCGCCGGAGCTATGGCTTTGCAAAAAGTAGTGGGTGAAAAATGGTTACGCTTAACGGGAACCCGTGTGGTCGAAGGTTATGGATTGACTGAAACATCACCAGTGGCCTGCTGCAATCCTATTGATGGCACAGATCGAGTGGGAACAATTGGCCTACCTGTTCCAGAAACTTGGATTAAATTTATTGATGATGATGGAAACGAAGCCGCTGAAGGTGAAATCTGCGTTTATGGACCACAAGTAATGAAGGGCTATTGGGAACGCCCTGATGAAACGGCGCTTGTGATCGATAAAGAAGGCTGGCTGAAAACAGGAGATATTGGGATCTTGGATGAAAAATCATTTATTAAAATTGTAGACCGTAAAAAAGACATGATTTTAGTTTCTGGTTTTAACGTTTACCCCAATGAAGTAGAAGACGCCATCGCATCCCTTCCCGGAGTTCTGGAAGTAGCCGCTATTGGCGTCCCAGATGTTCACTCTGGCGAAATAGTAAAAGCGATCGTAGTTAAAAGAGATCCCAATCTGACTGAGGCGATGGTTATCGAACACGCTCGATTGACATTGACCAACTACAAAGTTCCAAAGTCTGTGGAATTTAGAACAGAATTGCCAAAAACTCCGGTCGGAAAAATCTTACGGCGCGCGCTGCGCACGCCGACCGCGTAAGAATGGCCCCTCACCCTGTAGCTAGAGGGGTCAGCTCTAGGCTTTCTTCGCCCATGAGTTACAAATACCTTCTGACTGAACTAACATTTTATCAAATAGAGTGCATTTCCCAGCTTCCCGGCCGTCTTTAAGACCTACTTTTTTATAGAAATTGCAGTTGCTGCAGAATCGTTTTTC
>JAYTTH010000039.1:0-2710 GCA_043745515.1 Pseudobdellovibrionaceae bacterium
GCCGGCGATTTGCGAACGCAGCATTTTAACACGAACGCCCTCAGCGATCTCTAATGTAACAAATTGTTCTGTTAAACCTTCAATGCGACCCAAAATTCCATTTTGAGTTATGATTTCATCGCCGCGCTTCACCGCCGTCACAAAGGATTGGTGTTCTTTTTGTTTGCGCATCTGTGGACGAAGAACCAGAAAATAAAGGACCAACAACATAAAGCCAAAGGGCGCAACGACTTCAAGCATGGACGGTTGAGCCGGAGTCGCAACTGCAGTCTGAGCCAAAGCTAAAGTAGGTAAAACTAGGGACAACATTAAAATCAATTTCTTCATAATTAACCTCATTAAATGTAAGACAGGCCACCTTGTACCCAAAGGATTGGTATTTGAATACACTATTTTTTAATAAATCGTGTCATACAGTCATTGTAGAACTCATCCCAGGTACCTTTTTCAATAGATTCCCGGACCCGCTCCATTAGTTTCATATAAAAATACAGGTTGTGGATTGTGTTGAGTCTGGATCCCAAAATTTCCCCCGCCAAGAACAAATGGCGTAAGTAGGATTTTGTATAATGTTTACAGGTGTAGCAATCACACTCGGGGTCCAGTGGCGACGGATCGTCTTTAAATTCATTGCGCTTGATAGAAACTTTCCCCTGCCATGTGTAGAGAGTCCCGTTGCGCGCCACTCGCGTGGGCATCACGCAATCAAACATATCAATGCCCGCTTTTACGGCAATTAAAAGATCAACCGGAGTCCCGACTCCCATTAAATAGCGAGGCTTATCGGCCGGCATTCGAGGCGCAATGTCTGGCAGCAATTCATGCATTAAATGGATCGGTTCGCCAATGCTGAAACCACCAAGGGCATAGCCCGGTAAATCAACCGAAGTGACTTGTTCCAAAGAGCGCAATCGATGCGGCAAACTGAGGCCGCCTTGAACAATGCCAAAAAGCTGGCTTTCTTTTCGAGTCATCGCAGCTTTTGAGCGAATCAACCAGCGATGAGTCAAATCCATGGATTTTATGATCTGCTCGTCCGTTGCCGGGTAGCCCAAGCATTCATCAAAAGCCATGATAATGTCAGAGCCCAAATCCATCTGAATTTCCATACTTTTTTCAGGTGAAATAAAATATTTGCCGCCATCTAGATGCGATCTAAACTCAACGCCTTCTTCTGTCATGGTTCTTAATCCACTAAGGGAAAAAACTTGAAAACCACCCGAGTCAGTTAAAATTGGTTTATTCCAATTCATAAATTTATGAAGACCGCCCATTTTTTGAATCAGTTTTTCACCCGGGCGCAAATGCAAATGATAGGTATTTCCCAGTAAAATCTGAGTGCCGCATTCGATCAGTTCTTCGTTACTCATGGCCTTAACGGTGGCCTTGGTTCCAACTGCCATAAATACGGGTGTTTCGATAGTCCCGTGATGAGTCGTCAATCGTCCGCGACGAGCTTTGTCTGCAGTTCTCAACACCTGGAAAGAATTATCAGTCTTTGTCACTTGGATTCCTTAGCGAGATTTTTTTCAGAATTTTGCGACCAGTAGCTAAGATCACCATAGCTAAATAATCGAAATCGTTTTTCAATCGCCCAGCGGTAACTTTTTAAAACAGTATCTTTGCCTGCAAATGCCATCACAAGCGCAAGCAACGTGCTTTGTGGTTGATGAAAATTAGTTAGAAGTTTATCCACTATTTGGAATTGAAAACCGGGGCGAATCATAAGGTCCGTTGTGCCAGCGTACGTATCGTTTAGCAATTCAAATCGCCCCAAAGCTTGGCTTTCTAGCGAACGAACCACGGTCGTTCCCAACGTCCAAATCGAGGCGCCTTTGGTTTTGGCTTTTAGTATTTTTTCCCAATGAGATTTCAGAATTTCGACTGTTTCAGCGTGCATTTTATGATCAATTAAATTTTCAGTGGTGACGGGTAAAAATGTACCCAGTCCAACATGCAAAGTAATATTCAATACGTCGACGCCTCTAGATTTCAAAAAATCCAAATCCTGAGTGGTAAAATGCAAACTTGCTGTTGGCGCCGCCAAACTTCCCGGTTTTTCGGCCCAACTGGTTTGATAGCTTTCTTTTTCAGTGGCCCGATTATGTCGCTCATTCCGGGCTTTTTGAATATAAGGGGGCACGGGAAGTTCCCCAATTTGATCAAAAAAAGTTTCATCAACGGGTTCACTGAGTTTAATAATTTGGGGAATGCCTTTTTCCACTAGTTCTGCTTTCAAACCTAAAGGCAGTGAAATGGAATCCCCTATCTTTAGCTTTTTTGAAGGGAACAAAACGCTCCATTTAGAATGCCGGTTAGAATTATCCTCCACCGGCGAGCCCAGATCTGTGTTTGCTGGATTTAAAAATAAGACTTCATGGCCCTCGAGGGAAAAAACCCGACGTTTCAATACTTTCGTGTCGTTAATTACTAAAACATCTCCCTCTTTAAATTCTAAAAGAAATGACGGCCAGCTGAGCTCGGCCAATAGATTGTGTTGATAAGATAAAACCCGACTCGGATGCTTGGGCTCGGTTGCAATCAATTCAGCAGGATAATCAAATACAAGTTCGCTTGTTTTCACGTCCGACTGACATAGCAGATGAGTGGGGATTAATCAATCGATGAGGGCAAAAAAAAAGCGGAAGGCGTTAAGCCTTCCGCAAGAGACCTTTTCATGTCGGGGAACCACCAAACCCTCATGAAAACG
>JAYTTH010000040.1:0-2709 GCA_043745515.1 Pseudobdellovibrionaceae bacterium
TTGTTATCATAATCAAATAGATATCAATCGGGAAAGAAAAAAAGAGGGGAATTAAATGAATTTTTTGCGACCGGGAGTTTCGACTCCAAACCAGACACACAGTGAAAAAAGTATCTTACTCACAGCGTCGTTAATCGTGCTTTTAAGCATGAGTTTAGTCCGTTCAGCTCACGCTCAGACGACAACGACGACTATGCCAGGTACATCAACTACAGTCGCTCAGGCGGCGGCGCCAGAAAAGCGAGAAGTTGAAAAAGTCGAGGTCATCGGAACTCGTATTAAGCGCCTAAATGTTGAGGGCCCTTCTGCTGTTAAAAGCATCAAAAAAGAGGCAATGGACGTTTCTGGAACTTCCAATGTTTCGGATGTTCTTCGTGACTCAAGTGCTGCAACGGGCGGCGTAGGCCGAGAATCCTCTGGTAACAGTGCGGCCGCTACTTCGAATATCGGGTTGAGAGGCATGGGTGCTGACAAAACACTTATCCTTTTGAACGGACGTAGACTGCCAAAAGATCCATCGACAGAAGCGGTTGATTTAAATTTAATTCCGCAGTCAGCAGTCGAGCGTGTTGAAATTTTAAAAGATGGGTCGTCGGCGCTTTATGGTTCTGACGCTTTAGGCGGAGTTATTAATTTTGTAACTAAAAAGAATTTCACTGGAAACGAAATTTCCACGTTTTATTCTAAGCCGAATCAAAAAGGTGGCGACAATTTAGGCGTGGCCTTATTAAATGGCACATCAAGTGAGCGAACTGATTTTCTGTTTTCCTTAAACTACAATCGAAAAGAGAAAATTTTTGGAATTGATCGGGATTTAACTCGCAATGGTTTGTCTTCAACAGGAAGCACAGCCGCTTGGTATGATCCAGCAGCCAAAAAATGGACTGTCGTGCCTGCATCCGAATGTCCTGCGGATTTATATCGTAATTTGGGCGGTACTAAAGGTTACAAATGTTTTTTCCGATATAACGAGTTGGCAACAACACGGCCATTGATCGGACAGCTGAGTATGTTGACTGATGCTACAGTTCGAACGGATTCAAGTTTAAAGTTCTACAATCGAAATATTTTTGTAATGAAAGATATCGAGTGGAACTATGCTCCGACGCCGGAAGAAGGAAGCAACTATAGTTTTGCAAATACAACGGGAAGTATTCCTGGGTACCCAAACGCGTCCAAGGTTGCTTATAGATTTGTGGAGGCTGGCAACCGAGACAGCATAGATACAGAAAGAAACTTAAGTACATTATTTGGACTTAAGGGTAATATTACTGACACCTGGGAAGCTGATTTGGCAGTCGGTTACAGCCGAGTAAATCGTGAAAGTTTTGGAGCGAATGGTTATTTGGATGTCGATGTTGTTGAATCATTGATAAAAGCAGGAACTTTTAAGCCGATGAATCCAGCGGGGACTCGCGGCGATATTTCACCAGCGATCGCGCAGACTTTTCAAAAAAGTACGTCTGATCTAGCAACGATTGACTTGGTTTTTTCAGGCGAACTGGGAGATATGACTGATGGCCCAATTGGTGCGGCTATTGGAATCAGCGGTTTCAATGAAAAAATGGTTAATAAAACTGACACGAAAGCAGCATTGGGAAAAATTCTAGGCAGTGCTGGCTCAAACAATACTGGTTCACGAGATGTGTTGTCAGTATTTGGCGAATTTAGTTTACCTTTGAGCAAAGGATTTGAGGTTGATTTGGCCGCTCGCGCAGATAGATATTCAGATTTTGGATCGTCGGTAAATCCAAAAATATCTAGCAAAATAGCATTGAATGAACAGGTTCTTATGCGAGCCTCTGTGGGAACAGGATTTAAAGCGCCAACACTTTCTCAATTGTACGGCGAAGGCGGCGATGGGAATCCTGACTTTGTAGACAGAAAGGCCTGTGCAGCGGATCCAGCAAATAGTTGCTCGTCTAAACAGCATCACGTTGTAACCATCAGCAATTCACAATTGAAAGAAGAAAAAGCGGTTACAGGTGGATTGGGCGTTGTATATGAAGCAAGCTCAGATTTTTCTACAAGCGCTGATTTATGGTACACTAAATTATCTAATGTAGTTGGAATTGATTTGGATGATTTGACGACAGCGGAACTAAACGGTGTAAATCCTTCCGACTACGGTGTGACTGTAACTCGTGATTCGGCCGGCGATATCGATAAAATCAGTGCGCCTAATCTGAATCTGCAATCTGAAGAGCTTTCTGGATTGGATTTAAATGCTGAATACATGGTAACTCAGGATTTTATGGGGCACAGATTAAGTGTTCAAGACGATTTGTCGATAATGATTTTTGATAAACTTGAAGGCTTTCCTGGTGCCGGAGCACGAAATAGAATTGGTGAATGGGGCAGTCCGGGCTGGAGAAACGGCTTGAACTTCAGCATGAAAAAAGATGTCCTAAGTTATTTTTTAACGTTAAGAACCATTCCTGGTCAAAAAATGTTTAATCGTTATAAAGATGGTAAGTTAAATGATGATACCGAAATTGATTTAAGTGCGTCTTATCGAGTATCTAAAAAAGCGACGTTTACTGGCGGTGTTAGAAATCTATTAAATACCAATCCTCCAGCTGATATGGTGAGCGGACTTACTGGTGAAACGAAATTGAATACAAATCTATATGATGTGAACGGTCGAGTGGCTTTTGTAAGCTACGTTCAAAAGTTCTAGACTTAAATAAAATTATGTATTTATTTCAA
>JAYTTH010000041.1:0-10031 GCA_043745515.1 Pseudobdellovibrionaceae bacterium
AAGTCGCCAGCATGGATCGAAAAAAGTTTAATCTATACAATTATAGATTTAACGCAGATCCAGCGTCTGCTTACTTTCCAAATAAAACGTACAAAGCAGAAAATTTTCTGCCCTCCTTTTTGAACAGCAAGACAATACCTGTGACCAAGCAGCGCCTTTCTGAAACTAGCACTCTTTCCAATACTGTTCACTGGATCGAGTGGCGCAGCGGCAACCAAAAAGCAAACCTAAAAGACTCTTTGCGCCTACCAAACGAAGGCATGTCACCTCAATTGTTTGAACGGATTTTAGCCGATTATGTGCAGGAAATAAACATCGAAACAATTAAAACCGGAGATTTTGTTGTCGCCTATGGAACCGATGACATTGATCAAATCCAAATGCCTGTTGCCAGCTATGTCTATATTGGCAACGGAATAGTCGTAGAATCAAAAAAGGCAAAATCACGCGGGTTTTCAAAATTTGTATATCTGAAAGATATACAAATTCATTTTAAAAATCGCATGGTCGATTTTCGCCTACGTTCTTACAAAGTACTGACTCGAAAGCCTCTTTATCTTTCGGAACTTATCAAAGATTCGGCTGAACCCGACTTAAATCTGGATCGCCAAGCATCAAAAGCCTCTGCGGAAATATTATAATCAGATGATCAAGGTCAGACCATTAAAAACTTGTCTGACCTTTCATCGCTGAGTAATAATAGGAATGTGGCAGATTCCAAAAAAATAATTAAAGACAGCTATTTATTCCGCGACGGTGACACTCCTGACTATATGTATATTGTCAAATCCGGAGCCCTTGCCATTACTAAATCCAAAGGCTCTGCCGAAATCGTATTGGCAGAAATCAAAGCCGGCGCGATGGTTGGCGAAATGGCGATTTTTGACAAAAAGCCCAGATCCGCCAACGTTAAAGCTCTCAAAGATTCCGAAGTGATTGCGCTCCCTTATGAAACTTTAAATCAACAGCTTGAAGTGCTTCCCGTTTGGGTAAAAGCGATCATGAGAACCATGAACGAAAATCTGCGCGAAGCGAATAAACGAATTAAAATGTTAGAAAATTCAAATCCTGACGAAGACCGATTCCCCGCTCACACAATTAATAAACTTTTATCTATATTAAATTTTGTAGGTTTAAAATATGGAAACATAGAAGACGGCGTGTTGGTATTGCCGCAAAATCGACTGCGCAACACGACCATCCAGATTTTTCAAGAAGCCACCAACAAAATGCAAACTATGACTACGGCTTTAGAACAAATGGCATTTTTCAAAATAGAAGAGCTTGGCGAAGGAAGACAAAAAATTCAAAACTTAAATCCGACTCTGCTTTTTGATTTTGTTGATTGGTACAACGACTGGTTATTTAAGCCAGACAAAGACAAAACATCGTATTCTATTGAAGAAATTAAAACGCTGACTGGGGTTATTAATTATGCTCGAAAAATCGAGCCTAACCCAAAAGGTGCTCGTAAAGTAAATATAAACGATCTTCAAAATGATTCTATGAAAGAACTTGGTTTTTTATTGAAAGTCGAAGATTTAAATCCTCTGGTTGAAAAAAATATTCTAAGTGAAAAAATAATGGAAGAAAGCGGCGTATTTATTAATCTTATTCTAGAGGACGTAGAAAAAATTGCAACCTACTGGAAAATGATTTGGGATTTCAAAAAACTCTTAAAATAATTTTTAAATTTCTTTGTTTAACTTCTTTGTAAACCTGATGCGGAAGCTTGCTCTTCTAATTGGTATAATGTCTTAGGATTTTTATTTGGCTTGGCCAATTATGGTTATTTTCCAACCGCGAATCGAGCCAGCCGTGCCTGATCGCCCGTCTAAGACTTTCATCGTCCAATTTCCTAAGGAAGATTCTTGATAAAATGCGTTGGTTAAAAATCGAAAATTTGCGATGTTAGCAATTTTATCTAAAGAGTTATTCATCGGCACAACAACGCTACGCAACCCTCGGGGGGATATTAGTTCAATGGCTAGCTCTCCAGCATTAGCGTGGACTATATCAGGGGTAATTTGAATTCCTTCGATAGTCAGATCCTGGGTCACATTGATCACTGATGTGGCACCAGTAGATGAATAATCTGGAATGGCCGTAGTAAGACCCGTTACAGACTGCGAGGATTCAATCATAGCAGTCGTAAAAATCGATTTGTAGGTTGACGCAAACTCTAGCGCTTTATCCACGTTCACTTTTCCAAATCCAAAATAATTGTTAAAATGAAATCCAGCTGCGTTCGTAATATTTGCATCATCCCATTTGTATCCCGCAGGTGATTTTTGATCGGCGTATGCCGATCGGTTTACTGTATACAAATAATTCTCATCGGGAACGACGTCCAACGTGCCCGTCGAAGCCGTCTTCGCCAAGATATATTTTACATCGCGCCAAGTAAGTTTAGGATAGGCTTCTAGCAGAAGAGCCACTGAACCGACGACCGTTGGAGCAGCACTCGATGTCCCGTTAAACTCAACTGTATAATTGCAGCTTCCGTTGCCGTTATTTCCTTTCTCAAACCCAGAACCAATAGTTCCTGACGACCCGGTAACACCTGAATTGGCGTATCCCAATTTACAACCTTTGCGATCGGTTGTTACCATAGCTGGCGCTTTGATCCCATCGTATCCACCTGTAGAGGCCACCCATAAATTGGCGCCAGGGGAACTGTAATTTGTAATGACTCCAGACGCTAAATACGCGCCTACCACGATAGTGAAAGGTGTATTGTTATAGTCATCAAATTCGGAAATGCCCAACCGGTAATCATTCACTCCGCGAGTGATCTCTTCTATTCGACCATTCCCAGAAGATTTGACATATAAAGTTCCTTTACCTGAACGCCCGTTGGCAACACCAACACGCCATTGATCCTCTAAAGTGGGCTCAATTGGATTGTAACTAGTCTGAGGAAAACCCCAACTCATATTGACGACATCAACATTTCCTTTTGCCTGATCAGCTATAATATCAGAGGTTTTGACAACATTGTCGGACATAAAATTCGTTGCAATCATCGTCGCCTTTGGAGCCACACCGGTACTGCCTAAACCATTGCCTCCAACAGCAGCAATCAAGCCCGCGACACTTGTTCCATGACTGTCGGTATCGGTGGGTTCGGCGGTAGAGGACGTCCAATTGGGCGTGAAATAATCTCGAGACTCATTACTGTTACTAAAATTTGATGCTAAATCTTCGTGCGAATGTTCAATTCCATCATCGCTTACAAGTACTTTGATTCCCTGACCATAATGCCCAGCAGCCCAAGTGTTTTTTAAATTCAAATCGTTTCCAGCTACCGCTGCCACAAGCGAAAATACACGCTGCCCTGTATTTGATAGATGCCAGGCATAGGGAAACAAAGGGTCATCCTGTGGCAGCCCCAAAATTGTCGAGTTGCCATCACCTATTGGCGGACTATCGACACCAAAGCCTTTCTGGTCGCAGTTCTGAAATGCGACAATCATTAAAAAAGAAAGCAGTAGCATCACTATTTTTCTAATCAATCTCGTGCCCAATTTGTTTTTACAACTTCAAAATAAAACCGCTCTACTCGTCTGTCTTTTTCCAAAGTCGCATTTAGCCCAGCCAAATAACTCCCTGTTGAATTTTCCAAGTGAGATGTATTCAAATAGGCAGTTTTGATTTCAGTCGACACATTGTCAAGCCTCAGGTCATACTCACGAGCGATGCGATCTACATCAAAAGCATCTTTAACTTTGACAACCACTCGACCGGTCAAAACTCCAATTGTTTTTTGATTTTCATCATAGACCAATTTCATTGAATTTAAGTTCGCTGTTGAATCGGGTCGACGAAAAACATGATAAGGACCAAGTGTAAAAATTGAATCGTGGGTTTCTTCACGACTGACATTCAATTCAGAAAATACGGACCAACTTCCGCCGCCGACCAATTGTAGAGACAATGGCGATCTTTTTTCAGACTGAAGCTTTGTAAAAACTTCTTTTTCTAATTCATTTCTTCTTTTGAATCCAGGAAGTTGAGGATTTGAAAGCGGATCAATCGCAGCAGGCAGATCAGCGACTTGATTGGCTGACGACGTACGTGGGGATTTACCCTTTGGTTCGCTGGCGAATTTTCTAAGTATTTTAGGCTGCACTCTAACGGTCGAATCCAACGATTCTAAATCTTTGAATTTAAAAAGCGAACTCTGGTTACGATAGAGCAAAAAACAAATGGGAATAAGGGCCAAGATGACCAAAGAAAGTATCAATCTAGATCTCATTCTTCTAGTATAAATTTGATTAAGACAATGTGGAATTTTTTGAAGCAACGGGTATCAAAACAAGTCGTTTATCTGTAACGCAATGGGATCAGTTCTTCTTGCAAGCGTTCGTTCAAAGTTTCACCCATTATATGGACGTAGAGCGCATTTGTTTTGCTTCCAGATTCAATTGGTTGTCCCAAAGTGAGAATAATTCTATCGCCAGGTTTCGCCAATCCATAGCTGACCAATACTTTGTCTAGCTGAAATAATATATCATCCAATGATTTATAATTATCAATCATAAGCGTTTGCAGACCCCAGGTTAACTCAAGCCGATTCAAAACAGCCAACTGGTTTGTCATGGCATAAATAGGTACCTGTGGCCGAAACCCTGAAATTATCTGCGCCGTTTTACCCGATGTCGTTAAGCAGACAATCGCCTTAGCATTAAGCTTCAGCGCGCTTAGGCACGCACTGGCCCCGATGCTGCTCGGCACACTTAAGAACTCATTTTCTAACGAAATACGATAATATTTTTCTTCATTTTTTTCAACTTCCCAAACAATTTCATGCATTGTCTGAATCGCTTTAAAAGGATGCTTACCGCTGGCGCTTTCTGCAGACAGCATTAAAGCATCAGTCCCATCCAACACTGCGTTGGCAACATCTGTGATTTCGGCTCGCGTCGGTCTCGGGTTTTCAACCATAGAATCAAGCATCTGAGTAGCCGTAATCACCGGCTTATTCATATCGTTGCACATGGCAATAATTTTTTTCTGAATTCCTGGCAATCGACTTTGACCAACTTCGACCGCCAAATCACCTCGGGCAACCATCACCGC
This sequence comes from Pseudobdellovibrionaceae bacterium, assembly GCA_043745515.1. Taxonomy (GTDB): domain Bacteria; phylum Bdellovibrionota; class Bdellovibrionia; order Bdellovibrionales; family Bdellovibrionaceae; genus UBA2316. The sequence goes on from JAYTTH010000041.1 coordinate 5,083, forward strand.
ATCGGAAAGGCGAATGATTTCATCCAAGTTTTCAAGTGCCTCCAACATTTCAATTTTAGCAACTATTTTAGCGTCGCACTTTTCCATTTCAATCAATTCTCGTAAGTATCGAATGTCTCGACCATGCCGTACGAAACTCAAAGCTACGTAATCGACCTTATTTTTCAATCCAAACTTAAGATCCAGCAAATCTTTTTCAGTTAACGACTTAATTGGAAGTTTCGCTTCTGGAATATTTATACCTTTGCGATCTTTTAAAATGCCACCGTAAACCACTTTCAGAATCAAAGACGATTCCTTTATCTTTTCAATGACTAATTCAATCAATCCATCATCAAGCAATACTTTAAATCCGACCGATGAAATTGAAACAAGTTCTTTAAGATCACACGGGATTAGTTTTTCATTTCCTTCGACATTGTCAGTGGTCATTTCTACTAGGTCGCCTGGAACCAGAACAATTGAACCCTTAGGAAATCGGCCAACCCTGATCTTTGGCCCCTGCAAGTCTTGTAAAATCGCGACCGGAGCGTTTAGCTCCTGAGACAACGATCGTATAAAGTTAATATTTTGAAGATGCCCTTCATGATTTCCATGACTGAAATTCAATCTGGCCACATTCATGCCAGACTGAATAGCTTGTCGAATCGTATCCTTCGTGCTGGTTGCCGGCCCCAGAGTTGCCACTATCTTTGCTTTTCGAGTGTACAGTTTCATTTTTAAGCTTTCCGGCTATAATTTTGCAATTTCACTGAAAGCGATTTCATATCTTCTTGATGCCGATCGTTCATTCTTTCCATTTCGACTCGATATTGCTCTTGTAGGTTTTTGATTTTATTTTCATATTTATCTTCTACTTCATTTTTAGCAGTATCAATAGATTTGTTTTTTTCCGATAGATTCAGCTCATTAAATTTGGTGATTGTTTTAATCTCTTTTGCGTGATCATCTTTCATCTTTGCCAGTTTGTCTTCATAACCACCGGTAGTTCTATCTAATCTCTGCTCGTAGGTTTGTTTAAGCTTTCTAAATTTATCATTCATGACTTCATTTAAGCTTGAAAGATCCTTTTGATGCTTTTCTCGTTGGTCAAAAAGCTTTTCCATATAGCCTTCCTTCATAGTATCTAAATAGCTCTCATAATAGTTGGCAATTTGGGTTTCTTTGTCGTTAGATATTTTCTGAATAGTATCTACTCTTTTTTCGGTTGCATGCTGCATATTAAATAAGTCGTTTTTTCCTTGCTCTTGAATGGCTGTGCGATCCTGACGATGTTTTTCTTCGGCCATATTTTGCGCAATTCGACTGGTCATGCTGTTACCCATTAGAACTTTCGCATTATTTTTATTTACCGCATCTATATTTTTGTCATTGATGGCTTTAAAAGCATCTTTTTGTTCATTTAAATTTTGCTCATAGATACCTATTTTTTTCTCATAATCCCCAACAATGTGATCCTTTTCCATTCCGTCACGTTTTTGTTGGTTTATCTGTTCGACGTACATTTTGTTTTTAAGCCCATAGATTTGAGCATCTTTAGAACGAGCTTGATCGCTGTATCTCTCCTCAATATTATTTTTGAAACTGTCGCCTTCACCCATCATTCGATCTTCAAGTGCTGCATATCGGTCGTTAAATTTTTCCCGAGTTTTTGAAACTTCATTTTGTAACAATTCATCCCGAGTTTGAACATCTTCACTATGCTGCTGACTCAACGATTGAACTGTAGTCATAAAACGGTTGTCCGAATCGGCTTTTTGCCTTTGATTTTGTTTTTTATACCCGTCTACTTCACCCGAGTAATAGCGCTTAAGCATCATTTTTTCATCTGCTGCTTTTTGTCGTTCCTCCAAACCGCCAGCTACCAATATATTTTTATCTTTTTCATACGCAGCTCTCAGTTTTCGCTCTCTGGTTGCTAAAGTGGATTGCATGGTTTGACGGCTACTTTTATGAAGGTCATTAATCGCTTGATCCCGAACGGCCAGCTCATCTGAAAATTTTTGTTTAATTTCTTTCTTTTGACCTTCGACTACTTTCGCTTGGTGCGATTTTTCGGATTCAAAAGTGTCGACTACTCGTTCCTTTTCGCCTTGAGTGTCTTCCATTTTTTTGCGCATTTGGCTCGCGTACACACTGCGTACGTCTTCGATTTTTTTCTGGTTGTCACGATCTTGATCAGTCAATCGTTCGTAAAATTTTCCTTGCATATCATTCATGCGGGACTCGTAGGCTTCCTTGGTTTCTTTCAGTTCTTCGTTATGTTTTTTTTGATTTCGCTTTAATTCAGCATTCTTTTTTTTTACGGTCTCACCCTCACGAGTGTCATACTCATCTTTCAGGTCGGCCAGGCGGCTTGTCTGCTGCTCGCGATCAGATCGTGAAATAGGCATCATATCCCTCCTGGATATCTTTCTATTTTAGTTGAGTCTGTAAGTTTTTATGATCCTAATTTTGAAAAATCGATAAAATAAGACTTCGGTCCGTATCATAACGATCGACAAAGAGCGAGCTATCGTTCAAAAACCTTAGCAAAATAGGCTTGCTTCTGCTTTTCCCGAGCCAACCTAGCCTTTTCCACGTTTTGCTTTCTTTTCTTTTCTGCCAGATCGTCACTGGAAACTGAACGGTCGAAAAGGTTCTGATTCAAATCAATGGCCCACGAAATATAATTTTCATGCTTAGGTTTAAATTCATCCAAATAGTCCACAGCTTGTGCTTTATTCAAGTTTTTTGCTTTCACATAGCGAACCAGATGGTCTTTTAAATTGATCGCCTGGAGAGGCTCTAGTTCAATTGTGTCAGAAACAGTAAAAGAAGCTTGGAATCCTTCTGTAACCTCAAATCGCCCTAAATGGAAATTGCCTTCAAGCACGTCAACTTTTAGTTTTCCTTCTTCGCCAAAAAAAAGATACGCTCCTTTTTCCATTGATATCGTATGCCCTTTGACCTGCACAGCTGATTTACTTTCGATTTCAAATAAAACAGTGCCATAAACCCACTCGATAGTGACTTTTTCTCTTTTCAAAAGAGTATTATTGGCTAGATAAATTTTCAAGTTTAGGATTTCCAGAAACGATTGCTTTTTTACAGTACCAAAGTGACAAGGGCCTTCTGCCGCTTTTATGCAATTTTTAGGAAACTCTACGAAGCCAAAACTCAATGAATGAAAAAATGTTGCACAAATGAAAACGCCGAATTTTATCATACTAATCTTCTAAACGCGCAATGCGCACCGCGGCCTCTGCCGAGAGATTTTTATCTTTAAATTGGTTTTGAATAATCTTGTAAATGGAAAGGGCTTCAGCGCTTTGATCAGCCTTTTCACTAATCTGACCAAGCCGAAGCAGCGCGTAGCCTGTCATAATATGATCGGGATACTGACTTATCAGCTTTTCTATAGAATGAATGGACTTTTCATATTGGCGATTTAAAAAATAGGATTCACTGGCAAAAAATGCAATCTCTGGGACTAAACTACTTTGTGAGTTTTTATTTATGAATTTTTCTGCCATTTCAGCGACTTCAAAATATTTTTTATTTCGAAAAGCCTCTTTTATTTTCTCTGCTTCTAAAAGACTCATATCAATTGCAGGAATTGATGCCGGGCTTCGCAAATGAGATCGCAAATCGCGAATTGCTAAGCTTGACGTTGGAATTTGTTTATCTTGTTCCAGAATCGCCAAAGTCGCCGCTTTTACTTCATCAAGTTGAACTTTAACCACCCTTAATTCAAACTCTTTCACTTCCAATAGCTCTGAATCGTCTTTGGGACGATCTAAAATGGCCTGCTGTTGATCAAAGTAACTAGATGACTTGTAATACACAATGGTCAGACCTAAAACTAAAATCAAACTGAATTGGGAAAACAAACTTATTGATATTCTCATACCAACTAGATCGGACGAGTCCAGCTAGACTTTAGCACCTGACATGCTAACCGGAAAAATAATATTAAAACAAATTCAGCTGATTTAGCCCCATAGGTCCTGTATAGAAAATTGACACTTTCTAAAGAAAGATTTCAAGAATTTTAGAATAGATCCCTTTGAAAGGCTCTCGCGCATAGTAATCTTTTTGACCAATAAAATAGTCTTTCAAAACGACCTTTTCATCTACCATGCTCTTATAGATCAGATCTTCACACATTATAAAAGCAGCGCTTAAAGGCGAAATTTTAAACGGAGGAAGGCCCATTGGAAACCCTTGTCCATCGGGCCTTTCATGGTGTTGCCTGATTATAACATCAACGCCGCTTGGACACATCGGCCAATTCAGCGTTAACTGTGCAGCCTCTACGGGATGAGAAAATAGTTTATTTCCATCAGAGGTTTCCTTTAGCGACATCATTTCATCGGCCATCAAAAGAGTCTGTTTGTCCGCAAAAAGATCATCATCAAGCTCAATATCATGCAGAATAGCTGCAAATGTTAATTTTTCCGTAGTCCCTTGCGATTCCCATTTCATCCGTGAGGCCACCTCTGTGAGCATATATGTCAGCAAAATTGTATGTGAAGCCAGCTTTTTATTCTTGGAGTGTTTTAGCATTTCACTCAATTTAGCAAAATTTGGTTCAGATTTGACCAAATTTAAAACATTAGAAATATTCTCTTGAACCATTGCAATCACCGCTGGAGACCACCCAAAAACCCGGGATGCTTTTCCTATCAACGCAATGTCATCAGATAGTATATCGAACTTTTCTTCTTGTTTAACTTTTTCCCACGCTAGACGTGAAAAAACGCTTTTTCTGTACTCCCGAATGAAATTCTCAAATTCAATTTTTTCAATATAAAGTTCATCAATAGATTTATCTGAAAAACGTTTTAATTCATTTTCATTAAACTCGGTCCCTGGATGCAATACTTTTACAAATTTCTCACTCGATATTTTAAGATAAATGGATGTATTTATTTTAAACAATCGCTGAAGTGTTCGGATATCCACAG
>JAYTTH010000042.1:0-10023 GCA_043745515.1 Pseudobdellovibrionaceae bacterium
GTCCACCGTTGTTGTTTCCACCTTGCATATTGCCAGGTCCGTTGTTACCGCCGGGTCCACCGTTATTGTTTCCACCTTTTCCGCCGTCATTTCCGTTCAGTGCTGACGCTTGCTTAGGGTACAATTGCTTTTCTTTAGCCATGTACTCTTGTTTCACGGGTTCTAATTGTGGTCCGCAGCTATTTGAACCATTCAATCCAAACTTGTTACCAACATCATCGAAGCACTTAGTTCGTTTCGCATGGTTTTTTAAAGCTATACACTTGTCAGCTTCCGGGCGAATTTTGTTTGCAATCTCCCCGCAATCTTGACCAGCGCCTGTTTTAGGTGTATTTTGCGCGAATGACATCGAGCTCACAGTGACCATAAAAGCAAAAATAAATAATTTACTCACAATTCCTCCTTGTTTGGTGAATATTAATAACTCACGATAATTTAACGTACTTGGAAAAGTATTGGGTCCACACGATCGAAACGCAAGCCAATCCTTTTTAACCCATTGCTTTGCGTAACTTGTCTGCTTAAAATTTGAGAACAATACCTGCCTAGACTAGACGTTTCTATTTTAGCGAAACTCAAATCTGCAAAAGTGTATCGAAATCCTCTTTTGAAATCGAGTTTTTTGTGTCAACGGTTTTAGAGAAGTCTTCATTGTCTGTGAATAGAGATTGAAACTTTAAATCTTTTTTTTCTTTCAATATTTCAATTTTTTCTTCCAGCGATTTGTGCATAATGTATTTGAAAACCTGAACAGCTTTAGTTTGCCCCATGCGATGGGCCCGATCAGTCGCTTGATTTTCAACGGCCGGGTTCCACCAAGGTTCAATATGAAATACATAACTGGCTTTAGTTAAATTAAGGCCGACCCCTCCGGTTTTTAAGGTCATTAATAAGATGGCGCCGCCAGCATGCGCATTGAAATCAAACAATGTTTTATGTCGTTTTGGTAAACTTACCCCACCATGCAAAACAAACACTGGCAATCCAGCGTTTTTTAAAAGTCGTGAGGTGTGCTTTAGCGTCTGCAAAAACTGAGTAAAGACCAGCGCGCTTTCCCCAGATTCGATGATTTCTTTTAGGGAGTCGACCAATGTTTCTAGCTTTGGTGGCGTTTTGTCATATTTAACATCAGGTAAACCACCAGGATCCGAACAAGCCTGACGCAGTCTTAGAAGAGCCGTAAACATCTGCAGTTGCACATTTGCAGTACCTTGCGCGACCATAGCTTCTTGAACGCGCTGATTGTAGGATAGGGCAATGTCGCGGTAAATTTCTTTTTGTTGGTCTTCAAAAGCAATTTGTACGGTGGTTTCTTGCTTTTCCGGCAGCTGATCAAGAATTTCCTTTTTGGACCTTCGTAATAGCAGCGGTCTTACTTTTAGCTTTAAATCTTTGATAATTTCGTAATCGACCACAGGGCTATTTACGTACTGACTGCGAAAATTTTCAATTGGTCCAAGACATCCTGGCACTAATAAATCGAGCAACGAATAAAATTCTCCATAGTGATTTTCCATGGGCGTTCCTGTCAAAGCTATTTTAAATCGAGCCTTCAAAGACCGCGCTGCTGTTGTTCGTTTGGCAGAAATATTTTTCAAATTTTGGGCTTCATCAAACACGACAACATTCCAAGGATGGCAGTTGATCACATCGATGTGCTCCAAAAGTAAACCATAGGTAACAATCACCAGTTCAGGTTTTTGGGCTTTTACAGAATTGGCAATCGATTCCTTATTTTCACCTGAAAAAATCCGCACTGGTAAACTTGGAATAAATTTTTCAATTTCATGGCACCAATTGTAAACCAGTGATGAAGGCACCACGATTAAAACAGAACCCATATCGTGCTTACTTCTTAAGTCTTCAAGGAAGACCAAGGCCTGAAGCGTTTTACCCAGCCCCATGTCATCAGCAAGAAGCGCTCCCAACCTCAACCGATACAAATCTTGCAACCATTGTACTCCTAATTCTTGGTATTTTTTCAAATTTGCTGTCACTGTTTTTGGCAAAGTGAACATTTGGTTTTGTTTGCCTAGCGAATCATAAAAAAGGCATAGTTGGTCCCACTGTTCATCGCCCTTAAATGGTATTCCTGCATTTCTTAGTGCCAATAAAAATAAGGTTTGGTTTTTTGGCAATTGATAAATTACTTCTCGGCGACTTTTACGTGCCGATTCGTCTTTGCCTTTTTGAAGCTTTTTCCAGAACTGCTCTAAAAGTCTAAGTGATGGCATCTGAGCTTGCGGGACCAAATACAATCGATTTTCGTATTCTATGACACCGCCAACGCCGAGCCTTAAAAATTGATCAGGATTGACAGAATGGCCCATTAAAAAGAATTGCGGGCTAAGCTCGAACCAATTAAGCAAAGTCTGATCTAGTCTGTTTTTAATTTGAAAATTTATTTTTAATTCATTTTCTGCCAGTTCATATAATGGTTGATCGTTTAAAAGTAATTTAAAACCGAAGGGTACTAAGAATTGAAGGTTTTCTAGGGCAGCTGATAGCGAACCGTCAGGAAAAAAATAGTTCGCTTTTGAAATTTCGCTTTTAGAAACGAGCGCACCAACTGAAATTCGGGCTAAAAATGGCACTCGAGATTTTCTAAATGTCGCCCCAGCGGTCGTCATGGCTTGACGAGAGAGCAATTCAAAGAGAAGGCGAAACTCGCGCTCTATGAGTCCGTCTGCAATTACTTCCCCTTCATCAGAATAGAAAGATTCCTTTTCAGAAATGTCTTTAAATATTTGCATAACAAATTTTTCAAAACAAGCTAGGACCGGCTTTGAACACAAATCGTTAAGCCTCGCTGAGCCATAACCATCAGAATTAATTGTTAGAAGTACCTTAATTTTTTCATCTAAGCCTACAAACAGAGCCTCGGGTAAAAGTTTGGTTTCATCGCTAAGATGACCTCGAAAATGCAAAAAAAGCGTTTCCCAAAAAACAAATTGTAAAATTCCTAGGTGTTTCAATAGCTGAAGGTCCCAATAACGATGAAATTCATCTACAGAGGCTATATCCCGAGCTTGGGTATCCATTGCGAAAGGCAACCCTTGCGATAAGGTCATTAAATAGAAAACAGCTCGGTCAGACCAACCTTTGCGTTGTCTGTTTTTTTGGCCCGGCACTCGCACGTCATGTTTCAAATAAAAGTGACCTAGTTCATTTAGATAAATTTCGGTTTGGCTTTGTTCTGGGGCCAGAGAAACAGACGGCCCGGAAATTTTTACTGGAACGAGTCGGCTTCGCAAATAATTGAGAGCCTGTTTTGTTTTAGTTTCATCGAGGAATTCAAACGTCGGCATACCCTCGTGAGTATCGACTTCTAGTCCTTTACTAATGAAAGATATTTGGTCCTGAAGCTGGCTGAATTCGTTTAGCCAGGGGTGGATCACCAAAAGTCCAACCTCTGGCTGATAGGCATAAGACTCAAAAAAATAAAATCGTTTTGCCCGCCCCGAAACCAACTTAAATCCAGCCAAAAAAGACTCGCGATTTTGAAAATCGACTCGCCAATCGAGTTCGCCTCCAGGATCAAATTCAATCGTTTCAATTGCGCGGCTTTTATTTGAATGGCCATGGGTCTGCAAAAATAAGGCTAGCCTTTTTTGTCGGTGCGCGGTAGCCAGACGGCTAAGTAACAACTGCATAATTTCCTCGATAGGACGTAAGCTTGGTCCAGATTCAGATTGAACCAGTGGCCACATAGTAATAGGCCAATGTCCAAAATCTAGTGAGGATGTTTTTATTAAAGGTAGAAATTCATCAGGCACGAATTTATGATGAGGATGCCGTAAAATTTCTTTAGCACTGACCTGGGATCCATCACTAAAGTTATATCGAATCATTTCTACCAACCGATAGATTTTATTGACTTCAATAAAATCAGATTTTGAATAAGCAGAGAGTCGTTTGCAAAAAACGTCGGGCAGAAAAGTCAGATGCACAGACGGCTGGCAGTGGTAGTTAGGCAATGGACTTAGTTTAAAGGGCAGTGGGTTCAGAGGTAAAAGGCTGGCCAGACTTGGGCCTTTGAGCAGTGGCGGTTCATCAAGCAATAGACTAACGGAGTGAAATGTTATCAAATCGGATGGCATTGTGATTCTTGACCCTTTTTTTAATCTAACAATAGAAGTTTGAAAACCAGAGCAAAAATTTTAAGTAATCCGTGGGAATGACGATTTAGATTGTAACATGAGTGATTTTGTTAAAGAAAGCAAGGCACAGGCGATAATTTGCGTCGTTGACGACGATGAATTATTTAATGAGGTTTTGTGTGAAAATTTGAAAGGTGAGGGATACCAAACGATTTCATTTTCGTCCGCGAAAGAGTTTCTTTTGTCCGATACCTTTGTAAAAAAACCCTATGATTTAATTATAACTGATATCAATATGCCGGGAATTTCTGGTTATGAGTTATGTAAACAGGTTCGTGCTCAGTTTACCCGCGAACGCGTTCCCGTAGTTATGGTAACCGGAAATGATTCAGCTCGAGAAAAAGCCAAAGGTTTGGCTGCTGGCGCGGATGATTTTATTCAAAAGCCCTTTCGTAATGATGACTTGATGGCTAAATTAAGTTCGCTATTGAGTATTCGATCTGAAGCAATTGAACGCATGGACCGCTTAACTAAGTTTATCTCTCCAAACATTGCAGATATGGTCGTGGACGAAAATTACCCTGTAAATTTGAATCTTCATAGGGCTCAAGTCACGGTCATGTTCAGTGATTTACGAGGATTCACTGCTTTTTCAGAAAATGCAGAGCCCGAAGAAGTTCTGGATGTACTAAATGGTTACTATAAAGCCGTTGGTAACTGTGCAATCAAATACAACGCCACTTTGGGTCATTTAGCTGGGGATGGAATTATGCTTTTTCTAAATGATCCACAGCCCATCGAAGATCATCAGGAAGTGGCTTTAATGCTGGCGATGGAGATTCGGGGCGCTTTAAATTTACAAAAAGTGATTTGGAAACAAAAAGGGTATCGAATTGATTTTGGAATTGGTTTGGCCGAAGGCTTTGCCACTATGGGAGGGATAGGCTTTGATAAGTTTTGGCAGTATTCAGTGATCGGTCCGGTTGCTAATTTTGCTTCAAGAATGTGCCACTATGCAAATGACGGGCAGATCTTGGTATCCCACAGGTTTTTGCAAAGGACATTAGGTCATTTAGTTTTCGAAGTCGATAGCATTGGCTCGATCACCCTTAAAGGAATTGAAAAAACGGTTAAAGCTTTTAATGTAATTTCCCTTGCAGGCGAAGTGAACTTAAAAAAAGTCGCCTAAGAATTAACTTCGTGTAAACCATACTTTTTCATTCCTACTTTCCAAGTAAAGTCTGATAGATCTTTTGCCGAGTGACCAAATCCAGTTTAACAAAAGGAGCGACTTTTGGCTCGGTGTTGAGTTCCCGATTGCCAATCATTACTAAACTGCCTGTTTCCATTTGGCTATGACAACCGTTGCAAGCATTGATCGCAAATTTTTGCCGAGCTAAGCGCAGTTTTGGATCTGGCGAATTTTCTAAAACCTGTGCCCATTTGAAGTTACCTATTGGGTAATGTGTAGCTTTGAATTCTTCAGGGATTGAGTACACGTCGTTTAATACGTTGTCGATGTTTGATTGGATCCATTGCACCAACTGGGGTTGCTTGTTTGAAGCGTACTCTAAGGCGGGGGAATGATTATTTTCACAGGGCTCTAGTCCCGTCCGTTTTGAATTAATGCAAAACGATCGCATCTCTGGTGGGCTTGAGAAAATGCCATCACATGTCCGTAGGTGAAAAAGTGATAAATCATTTAGTGATGAAAGTTGAAAAACACGTGACGTAATTTTCGCTAAAAGTGCGTTGTATCCACGACCAAACGGCAAAGAATATAACCGGTGCCATAGCTTAGCCCAAGCTGTTTGCCCCGCGGGATTGTCGTGGGAATACGGAACACTGAATTCAAAATTGATCATCATATGGGTTGGCTTTCCCCTTGGATCCAGTGCTTCAAAAACAAAACGTAATTGGGCCGTTTGATTAAAGGCTTTCAAGGCAGTTAAGTCGATTCGATTTACAATCGCATTTAGAATAAACGGAGCCTTCTGCAAATCCATGTGACCATCAGGGCGACGTGGCCATGAGCGAACTATTTCTAGAACCTTGGGGCGCCCAGGAGAAATCTTGCCGTTAACCAAAGTATCCGTGGCCCAATTCATCAACCAATTTTCAGTAAAAACAGAAGCGTCGCGACTTGGGCCAGCTAAAAACCTCATAAACTGAGGGAAAGACCAAACGCCGGTCCGGGCCTCCTGACTGTTTATAACTCCAATATTAGTAATCATAAGCTCTTTTTCAGGTTCAACTTGCGAGAGTGCATTTGTTACAGAAAATAATAAAAGTATAAATGTTAGATTTTTGATAATTGGACCCTCCCTTTATTTTTCTGATAGTTAAGGGATTAAAATGTAAAAACAACACGAACTTATTAAGTGACATAAATGTTACCTAAATGTAAATTAAGTGATGTAAAGGATACTTATGAAAGAAAACGCAGCGCAAATGCAAATTCGAATGGCGATAAAAAATTTGCTAAAAAAAAATAGTTTTAAATACTCTCAAATTGCAAAACAAATGAATATGAGCGAAGCATCGTTCAAACAACTGATCAATAAAGGCAAGCTTTCGGTCGAACGATTGGAGCATATCGCCGCATTTTTTGACTTAAGCTTATGGGAACTAATGGATCTTTGCAAAGGTGTCGAGGTATTACATTCCAACTTCAGCATGGATCAAGAGAAAGTACTTTCTAAAAACTCGTTGGCAATGAGGTTGTTCATACTTCTTAGTACCGGCATGAGTTTGGGTACCGTTAGGAATCGAATGAAAACAGTAGATTCAAAAAAAATTAATTCATGTTTGTTTTTGCTGGCTAAACTTAATTTAGTTGAAATTTACGAAGAGGATGCGATCCGCTTGAAAAAACGAGGACCTTTTAGATTTCTTTCGAATGGCCCCTTAATCGCAGTTTACAAAAAGAAGTATATTGAGAATGTTACCACTCACTTTCATCAATCCAGTGAAAAGGATTACGCCAATCGAGTATTTGAATTATTTGGTACCAAAGACATGGCAAAAAAAATGGCACTTGAATTAAACGAACTGATTGCTCGGTTCACAAGTTTATCTCGTTTAGAAACAAAAACTAAACCGGAAAATGAGTTGTGGCCCTTTAGCTGTGCCTTTTTGATCCATGATTTGGATGGATGGGGAAAGACATTAGTAGAAAATTAATCACTATTTAAGAAGATGAGATTACTTCTCAGTGTGACCAGGAAATATGTTTTAGTTCATTTTCCAATGTCACGAATTTCAAAGCACCTCAAAAGGCACTGTTAAAAATCAATAGAAAACAAAAGGATCTGTTGCAAAGAGCTTAGCATTTTTGCTTCACGCGGAGGTCGACACCCGCACACAGCTTACCTTAATACGGCGAACGTTAAATGTCCAATCAGACTGAACGCCGACCCATGCCAAGCCATTGCCCGCATTAAACGTATAGTGCAAGGGACTTACGCCACTGCCGAAACCAGAACCTTCTATTTTATTTGGACATTCATAGGATGACCAATAACGCTTATCATATTGGCTATCTGCAGGCATAACATATTTCAGTAGAGAATAATAAGAAGCTGAAGTCTTACCATTTGTATCAGTCCATTTAATGGGCACACAGTCGTGTTCGTTGTAAATAGTGTTGCCCTGAGCTATTTTTAACAATGACTTAACGTCCGCACGGTTATTATTTTCCGGGATTCATAAATAAAGAATACTGGATTCAAAGTGGTTTAGGTATTCTAGCCAGCGCCTGAAAGAGGGCAGAAGTCGGTTAAATTTTTTTTTGTAGATATTTAAGCCACCAACCCATGCGTTTACCGAAATTATTTTTTAGCAATCCAAATCTAGCATCCCAAATCCTATTTGCCTGAAAAAATAGGACGTTTTGTGTCTCTTTGTTAAAGATGCCGAGCCACATAGTGCCACTACCGACTCTATAGGCTGGTACATTTTTCGCAGCTCTTAAAATTCAAAAGAATGTGAAGTTTGAAAATATAGATAAATTTCGTCAATAGCTTTAAATATGTGTCAATTTTTGTCAGTTTTAAAGTGTCTAAAGGGATTCGCATGTCAATATTTAAGTCAATTTGTCTGCTGCTGATATTTTTAAATCCTTTGATTTTTATAGCGCCTGCTTTTGCCAACAATTTAATCGCCTGCAAAGCTTTCTATTCCCAAGACTCCAATTCTAGAAAAGAGTCGCTGACTAAAGCTTCTATTTACTTGGAAAAAGTGGCTCGTGAGCAATGGAATTTTTATGCTGATAATGTAGATGCAAGTACGAATTTCCTACCTTCAGATAATATCTTCATCGAAAATGTTCAGAGTAAGAACAAAGACAAGCGAGCCTACTACGTAGCACCCGATGAATATGCATCTATTGGGACATCTCCGAAATGGCTGCGACGAAAAATTAAAGACTTCTCTACAACCAATCTTAAAATAGCCAATCGAACATCGCCTACAAATATAGGGCTTTATATGCTATCGACGGTAACCGCACATGAGTTAGGTTTTATTTCCAAAGAAGAAAGCTTAAAAAGGCTTCGGGATACCGTAAAAACCATTCAGGCTTTACCAAAATTTACTACCACAATGACCGATAGTGCGGGAAACGAGCAGCCTGTTGAACACCTATATAACTGGTACACGATCGAAGGCACCCCAAAGGCTATGCCTGAAATGTACATTTCAACTGTGGATAATGGCAATTTGGCCGCCAATTTAGTTACCATTATTAGTGCGATTGGCGAGACAGATCCTACGTTGGTAAAAGAGCTAAGACATATTTTAGAAACGATGCGTTTTGATTATCTCTATGATCCTAAAGTAAAAGCGATGTATAATGGTGCTAATATTGTAAAAGGAAAAATGGTTCCTACAGCCGGGCACTATGATATGTTAATTTCCGAAGTGCGTTCTGCCTATAGTGTGGCTATCATGATGGGGCAAATTCCTGTCGAAGCTTGGACCCGTTTGAAAACTAAACTGGGAACTGAACTCAATAATATCAGCACAAACAAAGATTTAAAATTTCAAAGTTACACAGGGACTATGTTTGAGTATCTTATGCCGAGTCTTTTCTTTAAACACGAAGGAACACCATTAGGAGACGCGGATCTAGAGGCCGTGGCGCACCAAATGGCGACCACCCATTTCGGGATTTGGGGACAATCTGAAGCTAATTCTGTAACGTTGCATCGATATGCCGCCTTTGGAACTCCATCTCTATCGCAATCAAGAGAGTATATCATAAACGGCGACAGAGTGTATGCTCCCTACGCTAGTCAAATGGCCACCAAGTTGGTTCCCGTCGAAGTCGCTGCAAATCTGAGTAAAATGGATCAGATGGGCCTACGCGAACGATATGGCCATTTTGAATCGGTAACCATTCGCGGAGAGGGCAACAGCGCCAAGTTTCTGATTTTGCCACAATATATGGCTCATCACGTTGGTATGGCTTTCATTGCAACAGCAAATCATTTATTAGGAAATAAAATACCCGAGTGGACTCATGAATCGACTTATAACAAAGATAGAAAACTAGAACAAATTTTAAACATTCCCGCAGAAAAATATCGCAAACCATCGCGCAGAAAAAATGCGCGCCAGCAAAATCCAGATGCCTACGAAGCTCGGGTCACATACAAAAAGTCAGAAATCATCGGCAATGGAGGCTTCACCGCTTTTATTCCTGGGCTTGGTGGATCGACGTGGATGTCTGCATCGGGAGCCAACATAGCTATTTCCCACAATGAAGTTTTTTATGTTCGTGATAATCAATCCAAACAAATGTTGAAGTTGGAACGACCTGTTAGGCGCACGGAAGCGGGCAAGAAATTTTTTGATTACCAAATCACTGATGATCACGGTGGACAAATTGATATTTCTATCAGTGTTAAGATGTCTGCATTGA
>JAYTTH010000043.1:0-2703 GCA_043745515.1 Pseudobdellovibrionaceae bacterium
TTCATATTTAGGTATCGTGATTATTTGCTTTGATTTTAGTCTAGATTTCAAAAGCGTCCAAATCTCTTTTTTAAACTCATTCTGATATTGCCTAAATAGGAGTTGGGTTTTAGGCTCAAAAGGATGCTGCGAGTTTTTAAGGTTCTATTTTGTTCGACTTTTTTACTTATGGGACCGGCTTTCGCCGATTTAAAATCTAGTCCCGTAGAACGTCCCTCCACTGGTGGTTTTAGCTTGCCGTCCGTCGAGTTTTTTAACGGATTAAATCAAGCCATTCAACTAAAAAAAAAGATTGAGCCATTTTTCCAAATTAACGATGAAAAGGCGGACGTATTTTATTTAAGACTCTCAATTAAATTCGATAAACCGCTCGAATCAATAACACTGGGCCAAGGTACAGTACAAAAGATTGACAGAGAAGTCGCTCGGCTTTTGATTTCTGGATTGAAAGACACGATAAAAATCAAATTTGCTGATGGTTCAATGATGGACTACCGGCTGGAACTAAAATTTCAAAAAGTAGAGCTCATTAAAAGAAATTGTAACACTAAGAGTTTCGCGATTAACGTGCCCGAGATTAAAGAAAATTTCTATATAGCTGCCTCCTGCAAAGACACAAAAGCTTCTATTCAGGCTTCCATTACCATACCCCAAGAACTAAATTGGGGTCCTTCTACTGTATTTGAAACGGCCGGCAAGGGCGAGCGATGGAAACTGTTTAATTTCAATCAGCTAAACCTGTCTAGTAAAAGCGGCGAAATCGGTAGAATCACTGTTATGAAAGAAGGAGTACCAGCGCCGTGTCTTATCACTTTCTTGCCCGGTGCTGGACCAGGCAATGGGGAAAAACCTGTGGATATAACGCCTCATCGTAAAGTAGCACTTGTTCGTGTTCCAATTGGAGTTTCTCAGCAAAGTGTGAAGAGCGAAGACTTGGATTCGTCAGGACTCGGTTACCTTTTAGCTTTTGATGGAAAATTTTTTCCGGAAAAAAGCCATTGGGTACTGAGCGGAAAATATAAAAACGTTTTGTCGACAGCAAGTGATGGGCAGTCTTTGAGTCTGTTTCAGGCGGGGGGGGGTTATTCGTTTGGCAAAGAATTTGGAAGTGGCACGACCTATCTTGCTATGCTCAATTTTGATTCATTTTCGTCTCAAGCACCAAAAGTAAAAGTAAACATTGTCCATAGCCAAGTAGGAATCAATTTTCAAATGTTAAAATTTGACGAAAAACTTCGCAAAGGCTGGAGCTTAGATATCTTTTTGTCAGGCTATCTTCCGAAAGCAGATTCGCAAGTAATGGGATTGGAATTTGAGTATTTGTTTGCTTCTCAAGGTATAGGAAAGGGAATATTTTTTAATTATATGTCCGAAGCTTTTGAATTTAAAAAATCCACAACATCTGATGCAAAATCTAAGGTGCAGTCGAGCCAAATTCAAATAGGACTAGTATTGCATTTTTAAAGATAACTGGGGACTCTGCTGTCATGGTTCTCTTTGTTTTAGTCCCTTTTTAGGATCGAAGGCTTTAGGGGTATTATTAAAATTAACTTGGGCCAATGTCCCGTCGCTTTGCTCAATAAAAAAATGGCCTTTTAAGCGTTTCAATTCATTGACATGGAGTTCCGGTGCGGCTGCTAGCAAAAAATCACGGGCATCATTGAAAGTGCGATAGGATTCGTTAAGGGCTGAAAGATGATATAGGTATTTTATAAGGCCCTCGGCAACGTCGCTTGGTATGTGGGCAATCATTTCTGTTCCGTTGTCTATTTGCCTAGAAATTTGGCCATCGGGCAGGAGCAGTATTGCTTCAGTCCTGGCATTTGAACGATCGAATTTTTCGATCAGAATTCCGCTCCCATTTGGAAAAAAGTTTAGTTTGTCGGTACCAAATGCATGGCCTCTGGTGATTCCCACTGATACTGCAATTTTCTCTAAAGGAACCGGAAGGCGCGCCGACCTAGCCCAATTTTTGGAATGTTCCTCTTTTCTATCGTAGGGTCCAACTATTTTTTTTAGAGTATAGCCAATAGGCAAGAATGCAAAATCACCCTGATCAAGATTTGACTTGAGACCGAAAATCAAATTACGAGCCATTTCTGCGGGCATTGATTTTGTGTTTTGAAAACCAAACTCAAGATCAATATAGGAAACCACACCGACTATTGAAATTTCCAGGATAGATCTCAACTCTCCTGTTTTTTGAACTTCTCGTATTTGTATAGAATTTTGATCTTTAGAAATGACATAAACAGTAGTGCCAAAAGCATGACGATGGTCAACAACTCGATCGTCTTTATTTGGTTTTGAAATTCCATAGTTAAGAATTATCGGATTGGGAATCACTTTGACCGACGGCAGTAAATAAAATTTTCCACAAACAGAGGGAATAGATACAACTTTAGCCAAAACTTGGTATTGAAGCAAAAATACACTTAAAAAAAGTAAATAGGGGATTTTCAATTCGACTCCTTGCTATGCTTTACACCTAGCTAACGCAAAAGTGCATGAACTATACCAGGCCGGGGAGAATATGGTTTAGAAGAGATCAGTCACAAGTTCCAACTGCTCGACATCTGTCAATAATATATACAGGGGGCTTCTGCCGGAATTTTTCATAGAAAAACCCGTTTCCTTCCTGGAAGCGCCATTTAAGCAGTTGACGCTGCACTTAAATGTCCGAGTATTGACTAATGGAAAACA
>JAYTTH010000044.1:0-35046 GCA_043745515.1 Pseudobdellovibrionaceae bacterium
TACTTTTCTAATAAAAAAATCAATCTCAGGGATTTGCTTGAGGTAATCTTCCAGAGGTTTGATTTTTTTCACAGACGAGGACAAACCCATCGGATTAACTGCCCTGGAATCAATAACGATATCGCCTTCGTCCCATACAGGTAAGAAGCCAGTTTGAGCTTTGAATAAAAACGCAGTTCCCAACAGCGGTATCAATAGAAAAAGTAAACCTACCTGCTTCGATTTATTTAGGATCCAAACCAAAATAGACCGATAGTGGTTAGCAAATCGTCCTTTTTCAAAATCAGTTTTGCCGTGTTTAAATTCAAATGCTTTAGCGCTATCAAAAACAAGAATAAGGCCAGGCACGATAAACAGCGCCAAAAGGATAGAAATTGCCAAGGACACCGTATGAACATGGGCCATCGGTGAAAAAAACATTCCAGAAATTCCAGATAAATAACTAATGGGAGTAAAAACAAGTGCGATAGTCGCCGTGCCGTAAAGCATCGGTTTAGCCACTGACATTAAAGTTTCAAGAAGCAAGTCGAGTTTCGGTTTGCCTATTTCCAAAGACTTTCGATGATGATACATCTCTAAAATTATAACGGTATTGTCTACGACTAATCCGATGGCCGCGGTCAATCCCCCTAGTGTCATTAGATTTATCGAAAGTCCCATTTGTGCCATTGCTAGGAAGGTAAAACTGGCTGCCAAAGGCATACTAGCAAGGGCTATCAGGCTGTATCGAAAATTTCTTAGAAAAAGCAACATAACTACAGCAATGATAAACATACCCACGGCTAAATCTAATAAAACAGCATTCGTTGCGGAATCTGTAAAATCATTCAAATCCCAACTGCGATAAGTATCTCCAGGATTTTTGGTAACGATGTCAGCGACGGTTTTTGCCACAAGAACGGACGTGATATTTTGGTCGATTCCGCTCTGGTAAAAAACATCAAGTCCAACACATTCGACGCCATTCAAACTTATATCTTTTGTTTTCCATTCATTTCTTAAATTGACCTTACCAATATCAGAAATTCGAATGGGTTGCCCTAAGCTGGAGTCGACGACTATACTTTCAATATCTTTAGCCGTGCGTACAAAACGCCCACCAAAAGCCAACACCTGCGAATCTTCGGTCTCGACGGGGCCTAAAAATTCGACACTATTTGAATTTTTTAAGCGATCATTCACGTCAGATACATTCAAGTTATGAAGTGCTAGTTTTGCAGGGTCTAATTCTACACTTAACTCTGGCAAATCACCGCCTAGAATTCTGGTATCGAAAATTCCGGGCACTACCATGATTAAAGGACGAATCGTGTATTCAACAAAAGCTCTTAAAGCTCTGGTATCTTTGCTTTTCGAAGTAAAACAATACTCCGCCGCAGGAAAAGCAGCCGCTGTAATGGGGCGAACAGAAATTTCAGCGGTTGCCGGAATAAGTGATCTAGCTTCCGCGATTTTAGCGTTCACTCTTTGCACTGCTAAAGTGACCTCCTCGTTCTCTCGAAGAAATACATCAACGCGCGACAGACCACGCGAGCTATTGGACTTAACAAGCCGTACCCCAGGCACCGCTCGCAATTCTTTTTCTAAAAGTGACGTCACACTCCACTCCATCACTTGCAACGGAGCAAAACCCATATTCACTTCCACAACAACCCTCGGATAATTAATCTCTGGAAATAGACTTCGGGGCATCGATAAAAAGGATTTAACGCCAAGAAGGGAAATAAACAAACCACAAAACAAGAGCGCCGTACTTCGAGCCAACGAATTTTTAAAGAAACTCATAAATTGGCTCCTCCTACCAAATACTCTAGCTCAGCATCCACCGTCTGAATTTGCCATTCATTTACAAGACTGTTACGGGAGGCTTGGAGATACTTCTGAAAAACGTCCATGACACCTAGAACATCCAAACGTTTTTGAGAGTAATAAAAAAATGTTTTCTCGAAAAGCTTTTTGGTCTCAACTAAGGTTTGCCCTAGGGATTCACTCTGACTTTTAAATCGATTTAAATTTAGAATATTCAAGCTTATTTGATTTTTATATTCTGATAGTACTTTTTCAAAAAGAACTCGATTTTTTTCCGCACGACCGCTCAATAAGACCTTCTGATCTGATCGCGTAAAGAAACTATCAATTGGAATGGTAATTCCTATCTCTGTAACATTTTGAGGACCATCACTAGAGGCCATCGTAGGGTTGTCCCGTCCAGCTTTGACGTAAACAACAGGTAGTCCAAGTGAATTAAATTTTTCATACTCAAGCTTCGATAAATTGTAGTCTCGACTTAAGTTATCAATCATCTCTTTGTATTCGCGATTTGAAAAATCAGTTGGGTTTAAAATAGATCGTTTTGAAAAAACGCCCGGAGGCTTGTCTTTAATTTTTTCCAGTCGTTGCTTTAGGTTCGCCACGTCTATATTTAAGACAGTAGCCAGTTGGAAATAGGCCGAGTCTAAATCGGATAGTTTGGCTTGCCGGTCACTATCAAAGATGCTCTGCTGAACTTTGAACTGCTGCCGCTCGATCTCGTTTTTAATTCCTATGTTTTTTTGTTTTTGCAAAATAGAATCTATTTTTGAGAAGTTACCGATGACTTTGTTAACTTCAACGATATCGTTTTGAATCTGATTGATTAGAAAGTAGTTCTTCTTGATATTTCGGATTAAATCTCTAACTGCTATTTTTTCTTGAATCTTACTGTTGTTCATTGCATTTTTAGCTAAATCTGCTTCAGGTCCAAATAGCTTTTGCAGGTCGTAAGAAATGGTTACTCCGTAGGATACATTTTGGCCATTATTGGAAATTAATTTTCCTGTTCCGTCGTCTTTTAACCTATCAAAAGTTAAACTTTGGTAACTGGCAGACAAGCCAATTTGAGGAAAAATTCGAGACCTGGATACTGATTTTTCATTTGATTCTTGGACCTGGGCTTCAAGCCTTGCGCTGGAATAATCCAGCGAATTTTCCATACCCAACTGAATCAGAGACGAGAAACTGGACTCTGTAATAACCTGTTTGTCGGGCCCTTGAACAGCTTTACAAAAGGCCGAATTTCCGACAAGCGAGGTGAAAAAAATAAAGGAATAAGTACAAACTTTGCCCAATAGTTGCATTAGTTCTCCTAGAATCAATATACTCCCAGAACTTTTCATAAAATCTTCAGCTAGATTACACCAATGTCATCTAACTTAAAATCGAGGCTGGCAAGCATCTTTCATACTAGTATCGCACGTGATTTATAAATTATCGCCCGTAGGATCGTCTTTAAACGTCTTTATCGGGACAATTTCTGCAGAATTATCTGCATCGCCCGATTGTTTCTGGCCTTTGACCCTTATATATCCCATTTCAACAGTCAATTCACTTTGCATGCGTGACTTAAGTGCCGAATCTTTTGGATTAATATATTCAATCGTGGCTATTCTAGAGTAGCCACCTTTCTCTAACAGAAACAGGTAAAGCGCGTTTAAATGCGGCAATTTATTAAATGGAAACGGAATCTTAAAACCCGTCGCTTCTGAAACGACACTACAGACAGCAGCTGTGCATGTCTCTAGTTTTCCTGCTTTTGTTCCGACTCTTTTGCCAATAAGCTCTCGCACCTTATCGGCTTCTTCCTGGCTAACGTTTAGTTTGAATCGATAAAATTCCCTGGTATCAATTTCATTTGCAATTTTTTTCCGAACCGTGGTCATCGTCGTCTTTAACCTATTGCCGCGCAAGTTCCAAAAATTTTCATTTTCGCCCAGAGAGGTATGTCCGCCAATGTATGGTTTGGGATACCAAACTATCTCCACATCGTCAGCGATGACCTCTTTATTTAGTTGGACATCATAAAGAGGAATATTTTGATACGAGTTCAATTGATAATCTGAACTAGAGGCGAAATCAAATTTTGATCTAAAGAGCTCTAGCAGATTAGGAGCCACTTGCCGCGCTTTTTTTGCCGACCATTTAGTAATATCAGACCTATGGTTTGGATCCAAAATATCCGAAACCACAAAGAGAGGTCTAACCGTTACCTCGGGGTGCTTTCGTTTAACATCAAGCAAGTAGCCCATCTCGACATCGATGTATCGCACATCCGATTTTTTCATTTCTGATAACCAAGCCTCTGTTTCAATATTTGGAGTAGATACGCGTTGATAAACTCCCATAGCTGGACTACTTGGCAGTGCTTCTACAAGGCCTGCTAAATCATGGATGGCACCATTTTCATCACGTTGAAAACGTGGTGTAACAATCTGACCCACGCGATCGTCGCCACTTAGACTTCCAGCTGTTCCAATCAGAGTGATATCTTTTATCCCGTACTCAACGGCCGCGTTAAAAATATCTAGAGAACGATCGCCCCGAGCGTAATTAACAAACCATATTTTTTTTCCATTCTTAAACTCAAGCACCTGAACACCCAGGCCTTCCAGTTCATGATCGGTCAAAGTCGGCTCCGTATGTTTTTCCCTATAGGCTTTTAACAACGAAAGATAGCGTCCTGCATTTAA
The DNA here is from genome assembly GCA_043745515.1 of Pseudobdellovibrionaceae bacterium. Taxonomy (GTDB): domain Bacteria; phylum Bdellovibrionota; class Bdellovibrionia; order Bdellovibrionales; family Bdellovibrionaceae; genus UBA2316. The sequence goes on from JAYTTH010000044.1 coordinate 4,506, forward strand.
AACTTTGTTTTGAAAAAAAATTGAGTTCACTAACGAGTTGGGCCAACCAAAAACTAGGCCGTCAGGCACGTAGCCGATTTTCTCAAACGCTCTCTTGTAATAAGTATCAAGAGGCTCGAATCCACCGACTGTCTTTACACGAGCCGCTGCTACACCCGACAATCGCAAAACACTTTGAGCGTGTATTAACGAATCCTTTCCATTCACACGCGTGACAAGTACGACGCGTTTGCCATCGAGATCTCTAGCTTCAAAAAGCTCAATTACACGTCGAACTTTTGGAATCGCTTTGAGATTTTTGTAACCCAGCTGCTCGGCTTTCTTTAATGCCTTTTGCAACGGACCTTCGATTATAACAAAATTAACATTGCCATCTTTTGCGTATCTATATCCAATTTCGCCCAGATCGCTTGTTAAGCGAACCTCCATATTAGTAATTGTATGTGGAGCATTCGGATCAAGCGCTTGAATTTCGCTAACATAGCCGTGACTATTGGACTGGCCCGAGCCCATGTAAAACTGAGGGCACTCAAATTTGGACGATGCAAAGCTCTGTTGCGAAATGCCGATCGCTGCAACAAACAACCAAATAAAAAGAGCAGGCACCATTTTTTTGAATACCATGATTAAAAAGGTGTCCTTCTAAATAATGTGGGATTGATTTCCCATAAACTCAAATCTGAACGACGTATAAATATTGCACGACTATAGCCTGAAACCTGAAATCCTTATCTGTATTTGATTTTGACAGGTAATTTGGTAAAACTAAAAGAATGAGATACCTTTGCTTGTTAATTGTTGCCTTTGCTATGGGTTGTCAAACACCGTCAAAATCGGAAATGTCTCCGCGATCTATTGATTTTTTTGTCTATATTCCAAAGTTAGCCAATGCCGAAAAAGACGACTTCGCAGTGGAAGAGGTTTTCAAAGAGATCATTGCTCATTTGGGGCCATCCACCCGGTGGGGACGGGTCGGACTAGCTTTTAATCATCCTTACACAGCTTTTGTATCTGGTGAAAAGCCCGAAAATTTTGCAATGAAATCAGAATTTAAAATATATTATGAACGACTCATTCGGGTTGCGCATAAAATGCAAATACCCGTCCTTGTCGGACTTAACGGTGGCCCTTGGGCAACACCGATCGGACCCTACAATTCCTATTGGAAATCAGTTAGTCATGGTCAGTATTTGAGTCGCTATTGGGATGGAAAGGTCAACCAGTCGATTGATAAAGATACAGTTTTAACCGCTGATTTGTTGCAAAAGTATTTAACCATTTCACCTTACCAACAAGGGCAAAAAGGCGACAGCTTGATTTTAACTCTGTCGCCCTATGCCGACGAGTTGCAAAGGTCCCGTAAACAAGTACTTGAAGACGCGATCCATTTTTGGTTTGAAATGGATACAGCCTATCCCAACACGTTGACTGCATTTACTACAGATAGCGAAATTTCAAACTTTCCTTTTCGTTTTGACTCTGATGAGGTGTCCATTCCCATTGGATATGAATCCTGGAATCGAAAACAGTTCTGTCTTCAATATTCGATTTCCCTATGTGATGTTTTTTTCTCGAAAAAGATGAATTACTCGACGATCGAAGCCCAAAACTGGTTTCATTTCCGAGCGGAAAATCATACAAAATTTGTTCAACAGACCGTGGATGTTATCAGGAAACAGTTTCCTGATAAAAAAATCTACACCCATCAGATTGCAGAGAACGACGACGTTTATTTACATCATCATCAAAAATTTGATTTTGGTTCACCACATTCCACGGCGATCTTAGCTACTGCCACGCCGGGATTTACCTCATATATATATAACGGCAAAGTCGATGAGTTTCAAAAAATCGTTTCACAAATCGCTAGTAAAACAAACCGTTGGGCACTCATGGAATTCAACACTGGAAAAAACTGGAAGGAATCAAAAAGTTCATTGATAACATTCACAGAAAAACAAATTTCATATTTATTTTATAAAGGTATTGAGGCAATTGCTTGGTTGTCGTGGAACTCGAATACTCTCGATTCCGGAATCAAAGATTCCGGAATCGATGATGGTATAAAAACCTATCTAAAAAATGGTCCTAGAAGCAGTTTTTAAGAATAAATTCTAAAAAATTGTTGATTTCAAAATCGCCAGATTCTCGGAAGGAAGGAAGAGAGACATTTCGTTTTTCACCATGATGCCCAAGACATTGAGCGCCCTCTTGTCCCGCTCCCTGAGTGATTATTAAACCATCAGAATAGCTATAAGTAGATGGCGCTCCATAAGCGTTGCTAGTCAATTCACGTCCATTTTGAAATAACCAAGAAGCACCTACTGTATTTGATTGAGTAGTAAAAACGGCTCCAGTTGCATAGTACCAAGTGGATCCATTTGTTCCCACTGCATTTGTAGCCAATTGCCCATTATCATAATAAGCCGGTTGGCCTGCCGCCAGTCCTTCAATACAGATACGTCGACGTAGTCCGTGGGTTAACTCCAAAACTTTTATCTCTTTTCCAATAGCTAAAACTTTTGAAATAGCCAGTATCTCTTCACAACCTGGCATATATTGTTGAGCAGAAACCGTTTCGGTGAAAACAAGACCTAATAATAAAGAAACTAATACTAACGCTTTCATAATGACTCCAATTTAAATTTTAACTGACCCCGCCATCGACAGCAAAGAGTGTACCAGTTTAAAAGCACCTGGTTCCGACTTAGTTAGTGCGAGTGTCCAGCTCGAAAACACTTAATAAATTTTTTACACGATCGCGATCAGCGACTGATGGATTCGAAAATAGTTATTACCAATTTACATGTAAAAATTAAGAACAGCGTCAGATTTACAATTTGTGTGTATGTTCCTTGAAAGTTTTTGCACTGAAATTCTCTGGAGTCTGCATTGTTTATCTGTAAATTATTTATATTTTTAATTGGTTCATCTTTTCTTTTGAATGCGGCACCCATTCGTAAAGTCATACTCGATTTGGACGAAACTATCATCCAACGAAATCAGGAATTCAGATACGAAGATGAAACTATAGTTCCTGCTTTAGAATCATTTGATATAAGAGCTCCCTACCCCGACGGAACTATTCAAGACCGAACCTATTATATTCGGCCAGGCGCCAGAAAATTTCTTAGCTATCTTGTCGGTGAAGTCAAAAACAAAACTTTAGACTTAAGCTTTCTTTCAAAAAGTCATCAAGCCCGCCTAAACGCTGTCCTTGATGCTATACAAATTGACGGAGAATCCATAAGTCACAATGTAAAAGTAGCTTTCGGAAGCGAGATAGTAAATGCGTACTCACTTCTTAAAAGACCTAAACAAACTCGTAAACTAAAAGACTTCGATCTCATTTTTCACCCTAAATCAGCTGACTATTACCAGCATTTAAAAAAAGATGACCGAACTTTTCTTCCCGAGCTAACTATCGTTCCGTGTGTTGTGCCTAACGATACCTTGATGATTGACGATTCTCCGACGGTCACAACATCAGAATACCATGATCATATAATCAGGCTCAGAGAAATTGAAAAGAAAACAGGCTATTGGGATGAGTATAAACGATATATGTCGGAACCGGAATCTCTAGAGACCAGTTTTCAAAGACAAAATTTTCTGTCCGATTTAGAAATTGAGAGACATCAATTTGATATTATTCAATGGCTTATGGAGGACGCAAAAAGGTCGCTGCTTCCCAACGACTATTCACCGTGGGGCCAAATGTTAGATACGCCTAAAATATTGGTCACTGAGAAAATTCATTTTCGCTATTTGATGGCCGATCTTTTAAGTGAAGACAAAGAAACTCAAGATCTTGTCATTGTTGGTCGGGATATGGACCTATTTAACGAAGTCATCAATCAATTAAAAGATCAACTCAATTTGAAGTCGAGAATTATCTATATACCAATGAGTCGAGTTGTCGCCAATAGTCCAGAAAATATTATAAATGTGTTGGCCGCAAGTGGTATCGACGTAGAAAAAATTAGAAGTGGACAACGTCAACTAACGTTTGTGGATGGCGGCTACCGCGGTACTGTGCCGGGTAAAGTCATCGAGGCTATATTTGGAAATTCTGCTAACTGGAGAGACAACGTTCAGAAAATTACGGCACACCTATTCACATCTGAATCCAAGCAGGGCTTCAAAGATCCAAATCAGTTTGATACTTTGAAGGAGTACGTAGATGCTTCTGGATTTGTGGCACCGGCCCATCATCAAAATCGATTTGGCGCTGAAAACTTAAGAGAAGTTATTTTGCATTGGGAACACGCCCGTCCCAAGAAAAATTCCCGACCTTACCGACTAAACGAAGACAACAGCGTCGCTTTGGACTTGAGTCATCCTAGTGAAAATCGCGTGGCGCGTCTTTTTGACTATGTAATCAGAAAACTATTTTGGGAAGAGTCCGTTATAAATCAACTCAAAGAAATTTCCAATCAAAGCATTCCGGGCAATCATAAAGCCACCAATCCCCAGCCCGTTCCGGAGGTTCAAGTCAGCACGCTGCCCAAAATTTCCAAACTTGAACAAATTAAATACTTTGGTATCCGAGGCACGATTCGTTTTTTAAGAAAAATGGGGATCGATTTGTCTCAACATATGCCGGCAAAGCCTGCGGCACAAGCGGCTGATGCAAATAAGTCTCAAGATCCAGCGACTGCCACGACGGATAAAATTTCTCATCGTGGGGATCCCCGCAATCGCCGTCTGAATCCTTATGACAATGACTTGTCTCCAATGTGGATTGCCTGGCTTGAAGATAGGAAAAATATTACTCGCTCGGAATTTTCCTATACGCCAACATTTGCAATCGCTGAATCTAAAGCTAAAAATGAAGCAAAAGATCGCGAAACTAACATGAGCTTAGTTCCGACTTTAAGAAATGAAGATCCTAGATTGGTATCGATGGGCGCCGTTTTCCAGCAAGGAAAGCGTCGCAATACTGTTATCTTGCTGCAACTTCCTAAGCAAAAACCAATTTCAACCGATATGTTGGATCAGTTGATTGTGACGTTAGCCAAATCATATCGCACTAGCAGTGCAGATTCCCCGTCACAAATTTTTAGGCAATCGGATTATAGCACGAGCGAATTTACTAATTCCGCCAAAGACTTACAGCGTGACTGGCACTGGGTGGTCCATTGGCTTCAATTGCAGCTTAATCGACCGTATGTTCCTTCTGTGTTAGCGGGCCAACTTCACTATTTGCTAACCTATCGACTTGTCCCCTTTCAGTCACAATACAACGAAGTCATATATGATATTTTGGATCTGGTATTTATTCGCGCAGGCTACGTACCTTTAGCTTGGGACGATCTGAAAAAAAATGACTTTAAAAAAGAAGATTTCAAAGAAGTAGGGATACATCAGGTAAAAATGAACGAGCTAGCAAAAAAACCAATACCTGAGCGTGCCAATTTGCAATCTGTGAGTTCAAAAATGTGTCTTAGATATTACGGACTATAAATTTCTTACAGAAACATTTTTTGAAGGATCGTCGGCACTAGTAGATTCGACGGTATCCTAAATCTAACCTCGTTAGAAAAAGAAAGGATCATTGTGAAGCCAACCAAAATTTGCCAGCAATGTGGTCGTTCTTTCGAATTTCGTAAAAAGTGGGAAAAAAACTGGGATGAAGTTAAATACTGCATTGACCGCTGCCGACAATCCAGCAAAGGTCAGGGAAAAAAAAGGATCTCGGACTACAAATCTCAAATAATTGTTTTGCTGGAATCTCGGGCTCACTCATCGACTATTCGCCCATCGGACATTTTAGACACTGTAGACAAACAAAATAAAGAGAAGTTGGAAGAAGTCAGGCAAGCAGCGCGACTACTGGCGGATGAGAATAAAATTGAAATTTCTCAGTCTGGTCAAGTAGTTGATCCTAGATTTTTTCTTGGCCCCATCAGATTGAAACTGAAAAAATAGACAAAAAAAGGTATAAAGTTGCTATGAAATCTGTCTATTGGGTTCGAAATGATTTACGTTGGCTCGATAATTCGACACTTCTATCGTTTTGTGACCAAGCTTCGTCCGGGGTCTTTGTATGGTTTGAAACACTGTCATTCAGACGCGCCCAGTTTTTTCGAAAGCAGTTTATTATAGATAGTGTTTTAGCTTTTAAAAATAAAATTGAAAGTCATGGAGGTACTTTTATCGTAAGCCAAGAGTTGGCAAGCGATTTTTTGCCTGGTTTTGTTTTGAACAATCAAATAGAAGCCGTCTTTTATTCTTCCGAATGCACCACGGAGGAAACGAATGAAGAAATAGCGATCAGTCGGTTACCAGTAAAAATTTTTTCTTTCTGGCAAGGCTCGCTGATTCACCTTCAGGACCTTCCTTTTGAAATTGAACAGATTCCCGAGCAGTTTACGGTTTTCCGCAAAAAAGTAGAATTTCAGTTGAAAATTGAAGCCCCTAGGTCGGGTCCAAAAACCGTGCCGATCTGGTCAAATTCACCAGAGAAAAAAATGGCTGCGACTATTTTTGAGAATGAGGATAAAAAATTTATTCATCCTGAAATACGAGGCGGCGAGACGTATGGACTGGATAGAATTCAAGATTATATTTGGGATCAAGACCGGTTAAAGTTTTACAAAGAGACACGCAATGGAATGATGAATTGGAACGATTCTTCTAAATTATCCCCTTGGCTGTCCGTAGGCGCACTATCTCCTAGAGTCATTTATCAAAATATAAAAGAATATGAAATAGCGGTGGCCAAAAGTGATTCTACTTATTGGTTATTTTTTGAACTTCTTTGGCGTGACTATTTTCGCTTTATCGCATTTAAATGGGGTCCGCGTTTGTTCACGGAAATGGGCCATAAGCCAAAACCATCCGCGATAATTTTAAAAGAAAAGCAAGCCTTTGAAACTTGGGCAGAAGCCTCTTCAGGAGATGATTTTGTAGATGCCAATATGAAGGAATTAAACCAAACCGGTTGGATGTCTAACCGCGGACGACAAAATGTAGCTAGTTACCTAGCAAAAACCATGCAGATCAATTGGATCTTGGGCGCGCACTATTTTGAACAACGCCTGATTGATTATGATGCCAGTTCTAATTGGGGCAATTGGGCTTATTTAGCAGGTGTCGGTCAAGATTCAAGGGATCGCGTTTTCAATACCCAACGCCAGGCTGCAATGTACGATGCGGCCGGTGATTACAGGCGAAAATGGCTATTAGTTACTAAGTAGCATTTCAAGAGAGTAGACGACATTCAAACTGTCTGTTTTGATGGAATGTATAGTTCTGATACAGCTGTCATCCGAAATTGCCTGGGCCATCGATAACGATTGCTTAAGCCTAGTCTGTAGCCCCTTTTTTGGAATGAAATATGAATCTGATTCGGTATCACAACTGAAGAGGTCACAAATGAAGCCTATTTTTTATTCTGCCCTGTTTGTCTTATTTTTAGGAATTCCTTCGATTGCCGCAACGTTTTGCGATTTAAAAATTGGGGCGGGAATAATATCGTCAAAATTTGTGCCTGCGATGGCCAATGTGTGTGAGTTTTTAAAAAATGCAGAGGAGGCGCGGCAAAACTTGGCTATGTGATAAAAGATACCGGCGGGCAGCAATTGGAAATTGAAGTTCCTGATGCCGACACATTGGCCGTGAAGATTGGTGAAATCAATCAGTCTCTAAAGACGCGAGGATTGGAACCTGTGACATATCTGCCGGTGCGAGCTGGTTTTGTGACCATCAAAGAAACAATCAATATTATATTGTCAGCCAAGGGTGACTATTTGGTACATTTTCCTTATGCAGATGGTGAGTTATCGATTGCTTCGCATGAAGTGTCTTTTCATTTGGGATCTATTTTATTGAATCGAAAAATAGTTTCTCGTGCGCGAAAAATTACTGAAGAAACTCAAGAACTTTTGAACCTAATAGAAGCCCATCAAGACGAATTTGGTCCTAAGTTTAAACGTTTGATGGGTCAGCTCCGCATCGAAAGAAATTTTGAAATGGACGCGGGCCTAGCTAGTATGGTGACAAGCCCCGGATTTAGTCGACGAGACCACGACATGAAACCGTATCGTGAAATCCAAGGCAAATACAGTGATCGATATTGGAAGTACATGCTTAGAAATATCGAATATTTAGCGCATCCGCAGATGCAGTCATTTGAAGCCGTTTTGGGTCGACTCCAATTGATCACCGGCGAAGACTTTAGCGCTGACATCAAAAACGATACAAGTTCAATTCAAATCAGAGTTCTAGAGCGGGCCAAAATAGGAACGAAGGTTCTTTTGGATTCAAAGGAAAAGGCGGTCTTGAAAAAAATAGTTAAATTATACGTACAAAAATTACGAGCGCTCGATCAAACAGGCAGCTCGCAAGCTTGGCTGGAAGAATTTATTGGCGGACTAGATAAAAGAATTCAAGATCTTTCCGATTCTTTACCCGAAAAAAAATAGAAGGTTTTAAATATTTTTAATTTCAAATCACTCATCGCTTTTGATGAGTCCAGATGATCGCGCGGCCCAGTAGGCAACTAGGTAGTCTGCTGAAAAAATCACAGTTTTTGACGGTGATGCAAAAGTATCACCTTCGTAACCGCTGTCCTTCCAAAGATATGTACTTTGCCACGCAAGGCCTTCAAATAGAGGATATCGGTAGGCACCCTGAGTGAATTCAGCTGGGTTTTTGTCAGTTCGTATGCCTCCAGTCCTTGTTAATAATTTCCAGGGAACCCGTGGCCAGGCAGACAGACTCCATTCAGGACGCCGCTGAAGTTCAACCTTGCCATCGCCAACTCGCCTTGGAGATGGCATCTCTTTGAGACTCCATACGGCTTCCTTCGCAGCCGCCAAAAAATCAGGTTCTCGTCGGGCATCAGGAACCAATGCATAGGTCATATAAGAAATAAAATCTGACGGCGCAAATGCATAGGTCCGCTGCTTCTGAACTAGATCATTTGAAGCGCGCTTGAGTATGGCACGCACCTGGTAACCGTCTGCCCAACTTGGAAACAGTTCGTTAAGCTGTTGTGAAATTAATAACACTAAGGAATTTGAAACTGTTGTCAGGTGAACTCCTGACCAATCAGCCTCTCCACCAAAATAAAATCCTGACTCAACACCAGTGGCACTTTGTAGGTAAACTAAAATATTCTGCTCTTCTTTTTCAAAATCATTCAGATCAGAGAGGTCACGAGAATACAAAGTTTTAATTCCGTAGGCGACCCCCGCATTGCCCCCTGTTTTTCCGACAGACTCAAGATTGTTCAATCCGTCAACCACATGCCGAATCCTGTCCCAAAGATACTTTTCCTCTGGCTTGATAACTTTGGCTGCCAAGGTCAACACTAAAAAAACGCCCTTTACCATATCATTATTACCGTGACGAAGCCACTTTAGATTAGAAAATGTGCCATTACCTTGCACCCAATTTGGTCCCCAATCTTCATTGGATGGGGAAACAGCAATTGTTCGGGCGAACTGCTTTGGGTCTTCGGTAATTTCTACCAAAGTAAGAATGCCACTTAAAACTTTGTGAAAGTTTTCAAAGGCCTCAGGATTTTTGGTTTGGTCATAGCGCATGAATTCAGCCCAACCAAACATCGCAGTCCACAGAGCCGAGTCCCACTCTGGACGGCCTTGGATTTTCCTGCCTTCAGAATTGACTTCTGCTAGCTCGAGAAGCCCAGCCACATTGAGGTTTACGTCGGTAGTTTCGCGTCCAAGCTCAGCGGCCTTCTGAAATAATTTTTTACCATAAGCGTTCCGTCGCATTTCTGCTTCCGCTAGAGAAAAGGGGTTAATTGTTTTATTTGTAATCCGCAGAGTATTTGGATTTTGTATATAGAATTCCGCATCCGTTTTGTCGCGAATTGAGTATTGTCTTTGTTCTTTAAATTCTTGGCGTTCTCGCCACGGAATAGTAATGGGCTGTGCGCGAAACCATTCAATAACTTTATCAAGAACAAAAACGCGGGCCAACCGAACGATCCAAGGTTGGACATTTCCTGTGGATTCCAGAATCTCGCGTTGGTCTATCCACAATAGATTTGGAATCTCTTGTCCAACTTGGGTCCAGCGCTCATTGTATTGCCCTTCACCTTCAATTGAAACTGTGACATCCGAAGACTGCAGTGGCCAAGTAAATGAAACTGGCGTTGGTTTTTGCAATTGAGCATCGGTCGCATTGACACCATTGTAACTGGTCAGTAGCTGGGAATACTTAAGCTCAAAAAAAGCTTCTCTATTTGTAACCCTTCCAGACCAAATAGTTTCAATTGTAGACCCACTTTTAAGTAAGTTTACAAAACGAATATTTTTCTGAATGACTTGATCGACTACGACAGCCCTTCCTAAATAGGCTCCATATTGAGAATGAAAACCTTTAATTTGGAACTCCTGCGCCCAAAGCGAACAAACAAAAAAAGAAGACAACAAAAAGATCAGGGACTGTGTTTTTTTCATATCGGATTTCCAGACGCAGGTTTCATTTCACGGGTTAGAAATTCTGACAAGAAAAGAGCTAGAAGCGTATAGGCCAAGAAAATAAAAAAACCAGGCTGTAGTGACGTTCCATTCGTTGTCAGAATTACGATTTCTTGATCAGTCGAACTAAGGTTTCCAAATTGGCTGGTGATAATACCGTTAAACCCGATATAGGCCATAAAAATGGCGACAATGAGCACATCGGTCATTGACCATTTTCCTGATTTCAAAACGAAAAATTGGATGACCTCTTTGTTTCTGGCCCCTCGGTAATCATAGTAATAACCGATCGAACACAGCATTTTTAGTAGAGGAAAAACGATACTAAAGGCGACCATTAAAATTCCCACAATCTTCATAGGAAGATCTTTATGAGTGATCATAATCCAGAACACATCTAGAATACTCTTTGTCTGAAAATATAGGACTTGGTTCACAAAACTCACGGGATGATCTAACAGAGTAAACTTCATGGCTGAAATTTTTGCTTCCATATCGATCATGGGGACAGTCACACCTGCCAGTAAAAGCATTGCTAGCATTAAAAGTAAAAGCATATAATGTGAGGCTGGTAATTTTGAACTGCCTTTACCGCATAAAACGAACAGCAGTAAAGCCAATGCGATAAATAGCCAGGTTTGAGTGAACATTTGGTTTTCTCGGGCCTGAATGGAATCGGTGAGGTCAATGCGGGCTGACTCAATATCAGATGAATGGGTGCGCTCAAGAATCCGTTGGAGAGGCTTCCTATCCTGACTCTCGAAAGTCTGGTCGAAATAAACTCCAATTCGATTTTTCAAAGCGTCTTTCAACAGATGTTCGGTTTTAACTTTTGTCATTTGGACTACAATCGCGTCGGCGTATTCTGGAATTCCCTTTTTAATATCCTTTACGTCGACAAAGGCGTTAATGAACAACTGTTTCATTTGTCCCTTAAAAGTTCCTTTGTTCGTTGTCTTAATTTTTTTCTCGACTTGATCGATCAGGCCGTCCAATTGAATTTCAACGTGTTTCTTAAGTTCGACTTGATTCGCTGCCGTCAAATGAAGTCTCGTGATTTCGTCGGCTATAATATGAGCGAGCTGCTTTTTCCATTCATCGATACTGAACAACCCGTACTTGATGTGATGAATTTCGGCTGAATCCTGCTTGTCTTGCTGATTGATAATAGAAGCGGCTATGATTTGATAGCATAGACCCATTGAAATAAAACATATTACAATTGCGAGGCCTAATTTCCAAAATTTCATTTAAGTTCCTGATTTGCCACACTCAGTTAAAAATACTTGGTCCCAATGAACAAACACTACACTCTTCATTTTCCGCTTTCCAAGAAAAGTCAAATAAAACACTAACTGCGACCCAGTAGCATCATTTTTGAAACTGCCCGAACAAAAAGCCTTGCTTAGTGACGGTTAGTATTTTGAGTTACTCAACCATCACCTAGTCTCCTCTTCTGGAGAATAGGCTATTTCAAAGTCGCGTTTAAAAGCAAAAAAAGAAAGGTTTCCGCTTATTTTTATTTGGGCCAAATCGGAGTGATCTTTTTGCAAAACGTAGGCTGCCTATGGAAGCTTGGGGTGGCTATTGCGGCAATGTAAGCAGTCAATTTATAAGGTGCTTCGCCAAGACACTTTGCTAGAAATTTATTCGACATCATGGCTTCAATAGCTGCAGTTGTTTTCGTTCGATCTTTCATCGTATCTCGTAGTAAGCTATCTAGAAAGGTTTGATATCCGACTCCCCGCTTTTCACCTTCAGCTTTAAGCCAGTTGATAATATCTTCACTGACATACGTTGTGACTCTAATTTTCACATTCTCGGGAGCTACGTCTTGCGTTAACCGTCGGTCTACTTTCTTATTTTTGATCTTTACGGATTTTATTCCATGCCTCCAAAAGGATTTCTCCATTTCTTTCCATAATCTTAAGTATCTGTTTCAAATCGACCGATATAACATGCACGCAAGCTGGGTCATTGTTCCGGGCGTATATATTACTATTCTGTCGGGGCCGATTTTTAACAACTTTGACATTTATACAATAAGTATCAATAGGCTCCGTAAGACGCTGAATTCGTGATATAAAACAAATGGTATATGGTTCAAACGCCTTGAAAACGCCATCCGGTCAGTTAATTTTGTTAAATCCCATGAGATTTGACTGTGGTCACTGATCCTATAAAGGCCATGCATGGATTCTTTGAAATAGTAGATTAAATCGCTGAGATTGGTCCCGAATATAAGACGTTTCATATGCCTGTTTATTTATATTTTAATAAACAGGCTTACTAAAGTCTATTACATCTGACGGTTCCCGAACACTTAGATAACGAATTTCAAATTCGAAAGCATTAATAAAAATAAAATTTACTTTGGTCCTTAGGGAGAGGTGTCCTTTGAAGTCGGCTCCAAAAATTTTGAAATCAGACTGCTGGCTTGGCTAATTTGTAATATGCCGTCTAGGTGACCACCGGATCCTTGAATCACAAAGTTAGGCTCTACTGAAACTTTGTGTTTCAATAAAATGTTTCGACTACGCTCGGCCATTTCGGGTGGAAATAGGTGATCGGAACTGGCAGGGATCATTAATACTTTGGCTTTTATTCGACTGGCTTGAGCCTCTAAATTGAAATTTGCGTAAGCGTTTACAGTATGAACTACACTGTTAGCATCAATAGTCGTCATTTTTGGGGCTGCGAATTTTATTTTTTGCTCGTCCGTCACTTTCGACCATTCTGTTCCAAATGTTTTCAGAGCCCAGTTGTTGGAAAGGTCGATGTTAAAACTAGTATCAAACGAAGTTAGTGCCAATGATTGAGATAAGCCCAATGCCGGCTGCGTTTCATACGCGCCATTTTGAAATTCAGGGTCTCTGAGAATAGGTTCAGCCCAGCTGTTTAATTGAATTTGTGCGTCGGTTCCTACAACTGAAAGCCCCGGTGTAATCACAGCAACAGCGTGTTTTACGAAATCAGGATACTGTACGGCCCAAGCAAACGCTTGCATCGATCCACCTGAGGCGCCCACAACAGCATGTAATAATTTGACTTCCAGTTTATCAAGCAAGGCTTTGTGAACGCGAACGAAATCCTCTGCAGTGACTGCCGGAAACGATTTGCCATACGGTTTTTGAGTATTTGGGTTTATCGAAGTGGGTCCAGTCGTATGAACACTTGGATTGAACGGGTATAAATTTGTCAAAGCATCAGCGCTTATTACAAACCAATGATTTGTGTCGATCGCTTTGCCGGGCCCAATGATCGCATCCCAGTATCCCGCGGGCCCATCGGGACCAACGTATTTTCCTGCCGCGTGTGAGTTGCCTGAATAATGATGAGCCACAAAAATAACATTGGTTCCTTCAGGATTCATTTTTCCGTAGGTCTCGTAACCCACAGAAACCTGTTCAATGATTTCACCCGAGATCGTAGTGTACGAAGGTAAAACAAAAACTTTCTTTTCGACGGGTGCAAGCTGTTCGATGACGGCTTTAGGAATTCCAAAATATTCTTGGCATAAGCCGGCATTGGCATAGGAAACTAAAGACAAAATGAAAGCGAACGATCCAAGTTTGAATTGAGAGTGCATCAGGAGATTCCTTTTGAGGACGCGTTTTGTTACTTTCCAGTAGGGTGCTAAAATCATGCCGAATTCGTGCGGACCTAAAACTTCTAGCAAAAGATTGGCGACAAAGTCTTGAAAAGTATATTATAAACCAATACTTAAAATACAAAAACAATGCAGCCTTGATTGTTTATTAAACCAGAGTTTGAAGGGTCTTATTTTAAGATCCTACTGTCTAAAATTTTTCCAAAATCTCAAAATATGGCTCCTTATCGGATTCTTTATGATCATCTGGTATACTAAAAGTCTGTCCGTAAAGCGGTTTTAGCCAGTAAGCTATATCTCGATAAAATCGCTCGGGCTTTTCACTGGTAAGCTTTACTAATTCTGATAGTTTTAGGTTTGTTCCTTCCAAATGCCGAAGTAATCCTAAAGATAACCTGGCGACCTTAAAGGCACCAAGGTCTTAGTGATATTTTTAGTAGACGAGCGCTTTAGTGAATCTTCTTGTATTGGACTTGCCTTTCAAGAGTTTGTTTCAAGAAGTATTTTGTTTTTTACAAAAATCAGGATTTCGAGGCTGTAAACGGCAGTCCTAGGCAGGTTTCAAAAGCAAAGATTTGCCCTTATCGATCTCTCTAAGGCTTTAATTTGTTTTTAGTTTTTAAAATTTTTCGAGAAACCAAAATTTCCAGGTCGGAAATTTGGAGGTGGTGTCTAGTTACGCACGATTACGCTTAGTTACGCTGCTGACGAGACCTAAGATGCACCTTACTGAGTCGCCGCCGCCACTCAGATAAAGTTGGTCCTGGATGAAGATCCAGGCACCGATCTCAATGATTTTTTTCTATAAGCAATAAGTCGCCTGATCTTCTGCGGAGATTAATGAGCTTATTCTCCGCCCATAATGCGGAGAATAAGCCTTGATTTTGCGGAGAATAAGGCCGATAATCTCCTTATAGATTGCGGAGATTATCGGCTCATGAAGTATATTCACGAACTTAAAAACTGGCCACGGTTTACTTGGAATAACGATCGACTGACGCTTCAGTTATCCACAACTCGACACGCACAAGGGCGACTGCTCGGACATATGGAAGGCCTTGGTTTTCAATTGCGAGCAGAAGCTGTGTTGCAATCTTTGACTGAAGAAGTGATTAAATCCAGCGAAATCGAAGGCGAACATTTGGACCGTCGTCAAGTTCGCTCCTCGGTGGCGCGACATTTAGGCATGGATATCGGCGGTCTGATCACTGCCGATCGAAACGTCGAAGGCGTCGTAGAGATGATGCTCGATGCAACACAAAATTTTAAAGAGCCACTGACTCGCCAAAGATTGTTTGCCTGGCATAACTCGCTTTTCCCAATAGGCTATAGTGGAATGTCGAAGATCCTGGTGGGAGCGTGGCGCAACGACAAAAATGGACCCATGCAAGTGGTCTCGGGGGCGATTGGACGGGAGCGCGTTCATTATCAGGCACCGGCAGCCTTAAAACTTTCTGAAGAAATGAAACGGTTTCTTAAATGGTTTAAAGAAGAAGACGGCATTGATGGAGTTTTAAAAGCCGGCCTTGCCCACCTATGGTTTGTCACAATCCATCCATTTGATGATGGTAACGGTCGCATCGCCCGTGCTATCACCGATATGGCACTCGCTCAGTCTGAAAACAGTCCCCAACGTTTTTACAGCCTATCAACGCAAATTAGTTTAGAGCGCACTGCCTACTACGACATTTTAGAATCCACCCAGAAAGGAGGGCTCGATGTTACTCTCTGGTTGGAGTGGTTTTTAGGATGTCTACATCGCGCACTAAAAGGGACTGAAAAGACATTATCAATTGTTTTAAAAAAATCACACTTTTGGGAAGTCTACGATATTTCATCTTTCAGTGAACGGCAGAAAAAAGTTATTAACAGATTATTTGACGGCTTTGATGGCAAGCTGACCTCTTCAAAATGGGCCGCCATGGGCAAATGCTCGCAAGATACGGCGAATCGTGACATTGACGATCTTTTAAAACGCGGTATTTTAGTAAAAAGTGCCGAAAGTGGACGCAGCACCAGCTATTCATTGGCAGCAATACACAGCGATCAAAAAATCTAACTCCGGGCGCAATGGAAATGCAAAAATCGAAAACTTGGGAAAATTACCAATGATAGATTGGGTCAAAATAATTTACTAGGAGGTGAACCAAAAGATTGGAGGTGGGTGAGTCCTCTTTTATACTGTTCATGTACGTTCGTGGTTGTACAATCTGTTGCCTTACAACCCGCGCTAGCAAAGGATCTCTGTACACTAGTGTTTTTTTCTGCACAAAATGGTTCACGATAATTCACCCATTCATTTGGGGGTACATTTGTGGGTAGGGATTAGGGAGGACATATGTCACGATCAACAAAAAAACTAAGCGCACTAGAAGTAAACCGCATTAACGAACCAGGCAGACACCCGCTCGGCGATCGTCTTTATCTTCAAATCACCGAATCAGGTGCTAAGTCTTGGATATTTAGATATTTCTCAAATGGTAAATCAAAAGAGATGGGACTGGGTTCGGCTAAATCTATAAGTTTGGGCGATATCCGCATCAAAATGACCGAAATTCAAAAAGATCTCGCAAATGGAGTCGATCCACTTAAGAAAAAAGTCGATATCTTAAAAGTGAAGTCCATTGAAGAAGCAAAGCAAATCACATTTGATCAATGCGCTACCCGTTTCATAGATGCGCATAAGCCTAGCTGGAAGCATCCAAAGCATATAAGTCAGTGGTCATCATCTCTAGAAAACTACGTTAGCCCAATCGTCGGCAAACTGTCTGTGGCAGATATAGACACTACCCTAGTCATTAAGATCCTTGAACCGCTCTGGTATACTAAGCCCGAAACTGCAAGTCGCGTTCGTGCTCGCCTAGAGCGAGTCTTAAGCTGGGCTTCTGTTCGAGGCTATCGAAGTATTGAGAACCCCGCTCGTTGGCGCGGTCATTTAGATCAACTCTTACCCAAGAGATCCACAATTCAACAAGTCAGTCATTTTGAAGCCATGGAGTCTTCGAAAGTCCCTGGGTTTATCCAGAAACTAAGAGGGCAAAAAGGCGTCTCCCCGCTTGCATTGGAATTTTTGATACTTACTGCAACAAGAACGAATGAAACGCTTGGAGCTAAATGGGAAGAATTTAATTTTGAGGATTGCTACTGGCTAATTCCGGGTGAAAGAATGAAAACCAAGCGTGAACACCGAATCCCCCTATGCCCTAGAGCTACTCAGATCCTTGAAATAATGCGAGAGTATTCAAGCTGCGATTATGTTTTCCCCGGCGTAAAAAATGGCTCTCAACTTTCAAGTATGGCGCTTTTAAACATGATTCGGGGCTTGGGTTACGCTTCAGAAACTAGCCATGGATTTCGGTCGACATTCGCAGATTGGGCTAATGAAAACACCGAATTTAGCAGGGAAACTATTGAATCGTCACTAGCACATCTAATTAAGAATCGCGTTGAAAGGGCCTACAACCGAAGTGATTTATTTGCAAAACGTCGGCTACTTATGGAAGCCTGGGGTAACTATTGCGGTGATATCGGCCAATCGATAAGACCACAAAAATCTAACGTGATATCAATTAATTCATAAAAGCTATTTAGATTTCTTGCCAACGTCTTCTGTCAGCTTATCAATAGCTTCGCCCAAACGCTTTGCTAGAAATTTATTGGACATCATAGTTTCAATAGCAGTCGTAGTTTTCGTGCGGTCTTCCATCGCATCTCGTAGTGAGCTATCAAGAAATGTCTGATACCCGACTCCCCGCTTTTCGCCTTCAGACTTAAGCCAGTTGATAATATCTTCGCTGATATACGTTGTTACTCTGATCTTTACGTTCTCAGGCGCCACGTCTTGATCAGACAGTAGGTCTACTTTCTTATTTTTGATCTTTACGGATTTCATTCCATGCCTCCAAAAGGTTTTTTCTATTTCTTTGAATAACTTTGAGTATCTGCTTTAAATCTGAACTTGAGATTGAACTATTACTCAATACTTCAAGAGTGTTTATATCAATCTTTGCGGACCTATCCACTGCTATTACATGCACATGAGCTGGGTCATGGTCCCGGGTATATATGACGATTCTATAAGGACCAATCTTTAACAACGTTGGCATACATATATTATATGCATGTTGCGATAAAATGTCAATAGAAGCCGTAAGTCGCTGAATTCGTGAAACAAAAAGGATAGTTTCGTAGTTTAGATGCATTTCATTTGGGTTAAAATGTAAATTATATACCAAAATGCCACGAATTTGAGACAAACTTGTTCGTTTAAGTTGTTTACTGGTTACCTGTAAACTACGATGGCCAACGATGAATAAAGTAAAACACCTTAAACCTAAGTTTGCAGATCTTGAGAGTGAAGACGTTCAAGCAATTCTAGAGAAATTCATCAGAATTGCAGAACGCTACAGACTCGATAAGTCGCAAATTTTTAGCGATTTTCATGTGGCTTTTTCAGAAACTATTCTGGGAACAAGAGTTTCTCCAAGAGGAGTAGAGTTAAAGTACAGGCTGACTTCCGATCGCATGAATGAGGCAAATTTCTTATTTAATCTATTATGCGGATTTATTTATCTAACTGACAATTCATACAAATGCGACAGCCCTGAAGACGATGAACTTACTTTAAAAACTGAGCAGTTTATAAAAATTCTATTTAAAAAGCATAGGAAAACAAACCTAAATATTTTAAAAGATATCAATGTCCAAGTCGAATTAGATAAAGAATGTGAAAAAATCGAACCTGCATATCGTCATATCGCACCTCTCATTTCAGTATTAAAAAAAATATCTAATCGACGCTCATTACTTAAAAGCCAAGCGTTAGCCTCGCTTCCCAACTATCTTGGCGACTATTTTAAAAAACTCTATACAGCTAACGAAGACCTATCCAAAATATCAATATGCCAATTGGGCGTGTATCTGTCCTATGTCTTTCATTGGGAACCGAAGCGTGAATTTTTGATGAAACTTCTGAACCATAAAAAAATTAAAAAGCATTGGATTTTGGAAAACTCATCAGATTCCGAAATTAATGAAGATGACCTTGAAAATGCCTATAAACGTTTAAAAAAAAACAAATTTCTAATATTGGCTACTAACCGGTAAAATAATTAGAAAAAATCCGAAATCGTACCGGTGCGAAGTCTTTCCCCCATCACTACCTTCTTTCCATGGAGGTACGTATGAACACAGATAAAGCCCTAGAGAAAAGAAACTATAGAGTTCCCGAATTTATCATTGCCTATGGAATTGGCAGAACGATTTTTTATAGAGAGGTTAAAGAAGGCCGCCTTAAGATCATTAAGGTGGGCAACATTACTTTGGTATCTAAAGAAGATGCCGAAGCATGGCTAGACCTTCATAAAGAGGCTACTAAATCAAAAAGGGGTGCTTAAATGAAACTCCAAAAAGACTTTGAAATTTCAATAAATATTAAGATTAACAATTTCGATTCTGTTTACTTCGTAAGTGAGAACCACTGTAGGGCTTACATTTCTGTAGGTATTCTTGGGTTAAAGGTTTTCCCTAAAAATCAAGCCACTAAAAAGCCTTTCCTAAAAAATGGCCGAAGTTTAGCCACAAAAGATACTAAACAAATTGACGCTTGGTGGTCTAATTTTCCTTCTGCCGATGTGGGACTTGTTTATGAGTAATTCCGAATCTTTTTCCAAACTAGGATCCCCGAAAGAGGTGTTTCTTTCAGAGCAACATCATTGCGCTGACTATCTGGCTCGTCACGGATTTGAAGTTTTTCCGGCAATACCTCGATCTAAAGCGCCGTTAACTAAAGATGGCTTTAAAAGCGCAACAAGTGATCTAAACAAAATTAGAGAATTTTATACCCATCATCCTGGGGCTAATGTGGCTGTAAAAACTGGTAGTTTGAGTAACGGCATTCCTTTTGGCACGATGGATTTTGATTCAATTAAAGCTTTAGAATATTTTGAGTCTGAAATTGGAAAGCTTCCCGACACTCCGATAGTTCTGACGGCGCGGGGTTGCCACGTTTATTTTATTACGAGTAATCCTATTAACAGTCGGATTGGCCTTCTACCTCAGACGGATTGGAAAGGCGCGGGCGGCTACGTATTAGGGGTTGGCAGCGTCCATCCCACCGGAATTCATTACGAGTGGGAGTACGGGCACTCAATAGCCGATATACCGATCGCTAAAGCTCCGAGGTGGCTTGAAGAATTGCTTATTCAAAGACAATTCAAAAGACAAATTGAATACAATTTCAAAGAAATACCATCCGGGGTTCGCAATCAAAGCCTAGCAAGTATTTGCGGGCATTTACTTCGAAGAAATGTTGATTTTGACCTAGTGCCAATAATTTTAAATTGCCTTAATAAATGCATTGTTAACCCTCCAATGGACGACACCGAAATAGAAAAAATTATCAATTCCATAGCAGGACTTGAATTAAAAAGAAGGAATTTGCGAGATGAATAACTTAGATATGTTAAAAAATAAAATTCAGAATGATTTGGTTTTTAAAGAAGAAAATATCACCAAACTTGCCGACGATAAAAAGTGGCCTGACGAAATGGCGCCCGAGGCTTACCACGGGCCAATTGGAGACTTGATAAAGGCAATTGAACCCGATACTGAAGCCGACCCTGCCGCACTTCTTTTCCAATCTTTATGTTTTATCGGCGCAATAGTGGGACGAGGCTGTTGGGTTTTAATTGAAGACTTGAAACACTACCTGGTTTTGTATTGTTTGATTGTTGGGAAAACAAGTCGCGCACGCAAAGGTACGAGCTATGGCCGAATAAAAAAAATATTTAATGAAATCGATCCGGATTTTGTAGCAAAAAATATTGTTAGCGGCTGTAGTAGCGGCGAAGGATTGGTGCACCTGTTCAGAGATCCAGTAACAAAATTGGATACTGATGAGTTTGGACTTGAAAAAGAAATTATCATTGATCCGGGTGTTTCTGATAAGCGCAAATTAATCATTGAAAGCGAGTGGGGTTCGGCACTTAATTCAATGTCGAGAGACGGTAATAAACTTTCTCCTACGTTGCGAGACTGCTGGGACTCAGCACCAATTCAAATTTTAAATAAGAATACTCCTCTTGTTGCAACAGGAGCGCATCTAAACCTAATCGCTCATATCACTATCGTCGAACTAATTTTAAAAACAAGTAACAATGATATTTTTAATGGACTAGGTAACCGCTTTCTTACTGTGGCTAGCGAAAAGAAAAGAAGTCTACCCTTGGGGCGTCCTCTTATTTTAGATCAATTAAAACCACTGCTAGATAAGATAAAGATGGGGTTAGAGTTTGGCAAATCAGCAGGGCAACTATCTTTTGATGAAATTACATTCGATGAGTATTGTACATTCTATAACGCTATTGATGATAACCGTGGTGGTGTATATGGAGCATTAACCGCAAGAGCTGAAGCGATGGTGCCTCGACTCTCGTGCTTTTATGCAATTATGGATTGCTCAAAAACGATTAGGTCTGAGCATTTACGTGCTGCTATAGCTTTGTGGGACTATTGTGAAGCTTCGGTAAAATGCATATATGGAACAAAAACAGGAAATAAATTTGCTGACCGAATAGTTGATGACCTTAAGCTACGGCGAGATGGCCTTACTCAGACTGAAATTATTCGCGACACCTTTAAAAACAATGCGTCTAAAAATGAAATAGCGGTCGCTTTGCAGCTTCTGAAGTCGTCTGGGCAAATAGTTGAAAATAAACTTAGGTCCCATGAAGGACGTTCGCTGACTAGATGGGTTATGAGCGAATATTCCACAGCTACTACTAACGAATTTAACGAACTCAACGAATTTAGTGCTTCTGAATTCGTAAATTCGTCGAATTCGTACGGGGTATAGTCATGAGTTATTTAGAAATGCTTAAAAACAAGCAGTCGCAGAGTCCTTCAAAAATGGAAAAGGCAATTGCTCTTGTCGATTCTTTAACCTTTAAAAACATTATGGCCACTTATTCAGACGAACGAACAATAGTTTTACTCCATCCGCATTTATTGTCAGACCTTGAAAAGAGAGAAATTGCAGAGCTATCTGCTGAAATCACTAATTACCTTCGTGGTGACAGTTGCTTCATATCTGGCGGGACTTGCACAGTTGAGGATGGAAATTTCGTTATTCAAGAAGTCAGTCAAACCTATCGGCGTTTTTTGGTAAACAAGCCAAATGGAACACAAAGCTGATACTCGTTTGATAGTGCAGCAACGATGGTTGGATTTTTGTTCTTACGAGATCGATTTAACTTTATAGAAAAATATGTGTACTCGCACTCACAAGAAAGATGGGCTGAGCTATTCAAATTTTTTGAAAAAGAATGGCGCCATTTGTTGCATACTTTATGTCGACACCAATTTATAATAGAATCTCATAGTCCAGATGGTCCATTCCTTTCATCCACACCTTTTAGAATGTATAATGGGAGTGTTCATGGTCGCGCCTAGACTTGAAACAGCAATTAAGGTTATTATCCGAACGCCTGAGTGTGAGAACTGCAGATCGCGATCATTTAATCTTTACGGAATGGTTGAAGATATTCCAGAATTTGGAGCTGAAATCTTTTTAGCCCCTTTATTTTGCATCGATTGCGGCCTAGTGCTTCGATATCCGGTGAACATTGGTGTACTTGAAAAAGCAATCTCGAACGACAATGTCTATAAATTTGATATTGTGATCAACGACTTACCAAAAACAATTAATCAGATTTCAGGCAAACATTGGTCCGTTATTCAGAAGGAATCTAAGAAGTGGTTTTTGTTAATAAAAAATAATCTCATTGCGAAGCAAGTCCGACTACCGGACGAGCCATTAAAGAAAGCAAGAATCGTTTATACGCGCCACTCTTCTAGGCAATGCGACCATGATAATCTAATTTCCGGCACAAAAAAGATTACTGATTGCTTGGTAAGGTTGAGGATCCTTGATGACGACAATCCAAATGTGATTGAGACAGTTCACCTATGGGAGAAATGCGCTCCTGGTAAAGGCAGAATTCGCATACAGGTAAATGAGGTTAGAGGTTAGTAAACATTTAGGAAACTAAAGAAAATAAATATAAACCTTTATAAAACTACAGGAACCTAAAGTTATACAAAGCGCTATGATAAAGTAACGAATTTTAACACGAAAGGAAAATTTATGTTTAAACCAGGCGACAAGAGACCCGAAAATGCAGGAAGAAAACCAGGAACTTTAAATAAGAAAACAATGCTCCTATTTGAAACATTGGAAACTCTAAGAGTTGACCCAGTTAGGGAGATCATCGACCTTTTGCCAGCGCTTGAACCAAAGGATAAGGTGAACGTCTATTTAGATTTGCTTGGTTACATCTATCCGAAACGCAAGGCGATAGAATTTTCTGAAGAAACTGAAAACAAATTTGAACACTTTAAAGATTACGATGTTCGAGAGCTTATTCGAATCGCTCGCGAGCCTCATAACAAACCACGTGAAAAATAAAGCCCAAAATCTGACCCGTTGATTTTGAGATAGCCCATCGAGTAAAACCGACCCCTATCATTTGAAATGATAACGCGTCCACACTTGGTGGAAATCAATTTTAACGACTTGATCGAGGACGGTGTAAAATTGCGTTTATCTAATCTGAAAGAAAGGGTGTAACTTCAACTGACACCCCTCCGAAATGCCGGACTTGCGCTCAAACTAGACACGGGGCGGAAGTACCCCGCCTTATAAATACAAGACCTGGCGAGCGCAATTTTGCGTCGGCAAAGGGTCGGCATAAAACGCCTAACCCGCGGTGTAATATGGACGCCCTGAGTAGGAGAGGGAAATTTTGCCCTCATCTATTTTATTATAATAGGTTTTCCCCAAAACGGGGGAGAACTGAATCAAAAAGGTCCACCCCGATTCAGGGTGACGCAAAAAACAAAGCATTAAAATAGCACCCCGAAGACGAGACGAATATTGTTCGTGACGTCGACAGTCAGGGGTCCAAAAATGGACCTAGCTCCCCAATATTGATTTTATGTAATTCCATTTATTATCATTTCCGGTTTTGCTAGTTTGAATAGGGTTTATGCGATCATTATACTTTTGATTTATTAGATCGGTATAATTCATGGTCGGTAGAATGTTACCCTTATCGTCACGATAGTAAAATTGATTTAAAGTGTTCTGACGTTCAGAATTGATACCATTGATTTGATTCTGATAATCATTGCTTTGGTTACTGAAAGTGCTGTTATTACTTCTAGTGGAACCATCAAGACTAGCTTTATTTGTATCGTAAGTAGTTTGATAGCCATTTAGGTCAGTGTTCACCTTTTGAACATTTGTGGCCGTATCATCAGTTATACCAGTGTATTTCTTTAAGATATTCGATCGCATATTCGCTAAATTTTCATTATTTGTATCAAGCTTAGTTTGCAAAGAGCCTTGCCCGCTAGATAGCTGACCGCCGGTTGCTTTTTTATACATATCATTTTGCTGATTATAGAACGTGTTATCATTTTTTAAGTTATTATAAGAATCCGCCGTTTTACCTTCGGTTGCAAAAGTAAATGGCTTTACTCCAAATTCAGATCCTAAAAAGCTTTTTGCTTTACCGGCATAATCAGCATTGCCAGCGCCGTTTGCAGATTGATCAAGATTCGGCTGAAATTGATTCACGATATTTGTAGAATCATCGGCCTTAGTTTTACCTTGATTTGAAACATCGCTTGATTCTTTGTCGTATCTTTTTTGCTCTGAATCTAATCCAGCGCCCACGTTATCGCTTAACAGCTTAGAGCTTGAGTTATTATCTTTATTTGCTCCTAAATAAGCTTGAATATTAGTCCAGGGCTGCGAGTTACCGCCGCTTGTTGGAAGCGCGTTATCACCTTGAGGCCCGCCCGATACGACTCCGCTTGTGCCCGTGCCGTTTAGCTGATCGACAGAGCCGCCGCTAATATCTTGCTGTTTCTTTTTATCCTCATCGTCGATCAGTGCGTTTGATTGTATAAAATCTGCCATTACTTGCTCCTTTTTGATTTAGCCTTTACGGGCTCTGTGGTTCTGATAAATTCATTCATAAGCTCTTCTACCACCATAGACATAGAATATTGACCACAATGGCCTTTAAATTCCTTTATGAGGCTTCGGGTAAGGTAGAAGGTCACTTGCCCTCGGTCCTTTTCTTTTTCTTCTAATCTTTTTAAAATTGTTTTCCCATTTATAGTCATATGAAAATTGTACAATTAAACGACAGTTAAAACTAAATATAAAACCTAAATATAAATTATATGTATATATTGCGTCATTTGTGATATTATGTATTAACCAAGTCGAAAGCCAAGTGAGGAATTATGAGCCAGACAAAAATTTTAAGACTAACTCTTATGCATTTTTATAGTGTTCTAGTGCAAAATGAAGGACTGATCTGCGAGTGCTGCCTCAGAAGGAAACCAATGGGCCAAAGACGTTCAAGATCAGGAGTGGATCGACAGCGATTAGTATTAATAAATAATGAAAAAACTCACAATTCAACACGGCTCAAAAACCAACGATAGGAAAGCAGGATGAAATGAAAAAAGCAAAATCACTAGGTCCCGAAAATAAACTTAAAGCATTAGCACAAAAAGCTATCGAAGTTCACGCAATGGCCGACGCTCTCCATAAAGAGATTCAAACCATGTCTCTGGAGGAAGACGATATAGTTAAATACACGATCGAGGCATCAGACTCCACTGGATATATTCAGACGATACTTGAAAGATTAACAGACGGAAGTCCACGTCCATTTCGACATGAAATGTTCGACCAGGAGTCTCGAAAGTATTTGATCGGTGTGTTTGCCCAAGTTGGACCGCGATGTAAAAAGTACCCCAAAGAATCAGCAGCATATATTGATGACATTGATTTTAGCCTTGAAGAGCTAGTTCAGTTCAGAGATTGGATCAATTCTGCAATCGAATGGAATAACAAATTCTAACGTGGACGAGACTCAGCTTAATTTTCCAGGCCTAAACCCTTTGGCAACGACAAGAGTGACAACCCAAAACATCGTATCTCTAAACTCAATGATCAAAGAAAACTCTAGTCGCGGGATCAGAGGTAGATATATTTAACAATTCTCGTCCGTCACTTCTACGGTCGATATAGTCTTTATATTTGGCAAACATTACTCCAATTACAGGTTTTAAGTCACCGTTACTCCCAGTTGACTCAAAAATAGTCTTGGAAAGAAGTTTTGGTTCCTTTTGCGTAAATGTCTTTGCATCATAGAGAGAAAGCACACAATAACGTTTATAGTTTACGTGCTTAGTTTCTTCTGGAATATATCCGGTAGTCTGTAAATATCCGTTTGAAGTCGTCGTTGAAGAAAAAGAGTTGTTTCCGACGTATCCATTTGTTCTGTAGGTAGCGCCAGGAACCCAATTAAAGACTGGTACATATGTGGTTTGAATTTCCACTTGCGGATCACTTATTCCGTATGAAACCAAAATAAAATAATCCGGGTTTTCTTTTTTGTTGCTCATTCCTAATGGAAAAAGTGCCGAGGTAAGTGCCGCTGCAAAATCTTTAAACTGAAGATCATTTTGTGGTACATCTTTAGATCCAGACACAACCTTAAATGACTTATTTGATAAATCAATTTCTACGTCTCTATCTACAAAAGAGTTTACAAAAATCCTATAAGTTTGATATGAGAAGCTTGCCTCATCGATTACAATTTTATTTTTAACTAATAACCACTGCTTGTCATAGTAGTAAATCTCGGAGCCATCTGTTGTCTGCCTAATCTTGTATGGTTTACCAAGGGATTCCTCAGCTGTTGCAACAGACTCCCCTTCAAAGTTCCTAGGTGGCTGAAGACTTTTTAAACTTTTTTCAAATGTTTCACATCCCGAATTTGCAATAAGAAAAATCAGTAATACAATCGCGGACCTTATCATTTCTTATTCCCTTTTTTGCCATTGTACGGATTAACATTCCCTTCATGGGAATAGTTGTCGAGCTTAGTTTTATTTGCTTTTGTTCGATAGTAGGGCTTGACGTAGGTTCCATTCTTTTTTGAATACCCTCTTACGCTAGAACCCCTGCCGAATGACTCAATCGTTATAAACATGAAAAAAATAAAAGACAATGTTTTCACTAGTTACATCCGCAAGAAGGGCTTAGAGTATTGTCACAACAGATAGCTCGTCCTTGAAGCTGATCACATCCACAAACGCCACTGTGGTGAGAACAGCATCCACTTCTTGCTACCTGCACAACTTGAGGGTTGCTTTGAGATAGGAGCTCATCGATAAAACTTTTGCCCAGCGATGCATTACAACCGTCTGCAAACGATAAACTCGAAAACGAAAAAACCAATACACTAAATATAACCTTTTTCAAACAAGCCTCCCTAGTTAGGTTAGGGATCTTTTCGTAGAATAAACTGAGTTACTTCAATCAAATTCATTTGTTAAATTTCGATTCATATCGAGATTGGGAATAAGAAATACCTAAATAAAACACTGATCATTGATTTCACTACTCTCAAAATGCTACGTAAATTATTTAACTAAAGCTTTTTTATCTGAAGGACGAAAATACTGTTATGAAAGCTTTTCTATTAGTTTTAACTTCAATCTATTTATCGGCCTGCGGGACGGCGGCTACTGCAATATCAGAAAAAGAAAATGTATGGGTCAATATGCACGGCCCTTTTGGCGGCGATACCGTTTTATATTGTGTTTCAAAAAACCAGAAACAGTCTTTAGAGCCCGTTTGCTACGAGCCTGAAATAAAACGACTTAGCAAATCCACTAAAGAGTCGATGGAGTCCGTGGAACCTATCTGGAAAGACAAACCATCAAAATGAGAACATATCACTATATTTACATCTTATGTATGTTGCTATTAACCAACGCCGGAATCGAATCAACGATCTGGCCCATGTTTTTCGTAAACTTCCTAATGATGGATTCAAAGGCCCTGCACAACTTCAATCCGCTGAAATAGACCTATTCGATTAAAGCTCTCTACATTGTGAGGCCAATACTCATTTGTGGGTATATTTGGGGGTACGTCTAACTTTGAAACACTAACTAGTTATTTTTACAGGGGATAAAGAAAAAGATTGGAGGTAGCGGCCAATTCCGCCACCTTTCAGTAACTTAGATAACAATGAAGCCAGAAAGAAGCCAAGGTAAATTCTAAACTCGAAACTTGCAATTTTACGTCGCAAAAAGGTTTACCACCTCTGCCATTACGCCACTATCTGGTAAAATCTTAAGATTTTCAGTTACGCCTGAAATCTCGATTCCTGCCAAACGAATGTAACGCTGCATTGTTTCTAAGTCTTTCCAACCGCAGATTTTTTGAATCTGGATCGCTGGAATCCCCTGACGAATTAGTTGGGTCGCAAAGCAAGCCCTCAATGCGTGGAACCTGATACTTGGAATTCCGATACTTTGACAGAAAGCCCTTAGCTCCCTGGCTTGGTAACCTTTATTCCAATCCCTGATCCTAGGCAGAACATGAGGATTTCCACTCGACTTCAGCTTCAACTCTTTAAGCAAAGTTCCTAGCTCTGATGAAATCGGAATGTGCCTCCAATAACCACCTTTTGTACACTTCGTTTGCCCCGTCCTTTTATTGAAGGATTTTGTGAGATTAATAATTTTATTATCTAAATCTACATCATCCCAAAGTAGCGCAAAAATTTCTCCATTACGCATACCTGTTAAAAGTGCAAAGGCCCAAACGGGATACCAGCGATGGTCTATTTCTTTAGCGGCAAAGAGAAGTTTTTTAATTTCCGAAATCGTTAAGATCTCGGGCATCTTTTCTTCTTCTTTTTGAAACCTAATACCCGCCGTAGGAAGCATCGGCATACCTTTAATCAGGCCTACCTCGATCCCAAAATTAAAGATTTTATTTAAAATCGATTTCACCTTAATTTGGTGAGCAACCGACAATATGTCGGCTGTCTCGATAAATAATTCTCTTACATCTGAAGGATTAATTCCTGAAGACTCCCGTGCCATCCAAGCCTTTGTATGCCTCCGGATAGTGGCAACGTAGTCTGCTTTTGTTTGCGCCGACAGCTTGCTTGAAAAATCTTGTCTCATATGGAGTTCATACTTTTCCAACAAGTCGTTCCAACCAATACCTTTTGACTCTTTTAAAAGAAGCTCTCGTTCGCATTCGCGGGTAAGTTTGATCTCTTCTTTTTTAGCAAGAGATTCTGTTTTAACCGCTCGGGTTTTTCTCTGAACTCGAAGTGTAGTTGCCTGACTTCTAAGATTAACGTAAACCTCAAACAACTCTTCACCGTTCTGGTCAATATATTTTTTTATCATGTAGTCCTCCAATTTCTTGAAGGCTTCACAATTTTATCAATATCTGATCTAAGAAACCTTAACCTGTTGTTTACTCGATGGCTGGGAAGTTGACCTCGCCAAACCATATTTCGAATTTGTCCAACAGAAACACGCAAATACTGAGCAGCTTCCTTTGTCGTTATCCATTTTAAGTTTTCAAAGAGCAGTGCTGATTTTTCATTATCAGCTATTAATTTAATAATACTACTCATTGAAAAAAAAGAAAGTTGATTTTACTTCAATATTTTTTCTGATTCTCAAGGAAGATAGAACTAACCTAGCGTTCATAGTTATTCCTTTAATTGAGCGTTTACTAGCTCGATATCCTGCTGGTTCATCAATTTTGAATCTTGCGACTTATTCTTTTGAGTACGAGGCTTTCTGGAAGGCTTTACCGAATTAACACTTGGTGTCTGAATTATTCTTAAAACTTCATTTAAATCAATCTCATTTCCATCTCTTTTAGCTTTAATAGCCTCCATAGTGGCTCGTTTCAAAACTTTTATAAGGTCGTAGTTTTCGGACTTGAATTGCTCTAATTCCTGCTTAGTTAAAACCTTATGGCGATTTTTAATAATAAAATTCGCCATACTTTTATGGGTAACGCATACGGCGTCACCCAATTCTAATTTCACCTGATTGATAATTTCACTAATTACCGCCGTGCTTTCCAGATCTAAAACAATTCGATCCAGCTTTTGATCTTTATTTTCAGTTTCCATTTTTACTGACTCCAAGAAGTTGTCTTTTCTAAAATCCACATATAATGACCTTCAATAAATTTATCGCCTTCAATTTTTTCAGGAACCCAAACCTTACTAACCTTTGGGGCTGTTAATGAGGGTGATTTATTATCATCCTTATTAATTGATTTATTTGTATCCACTTTATTCTTATTCAATGTCGTACATGAACTTAATCCTATTACCGCTATCAATGCCATCATTGCTATTTTCAAAACCTACTCCTATCAATACTGTCTACTGAGTCCCAAATCAGCTTTATCTGCTAAGATGGGAGCTCTTGAAATCATTGGATATTTTCGAACGTCTAATGCAAAATTGGCCCAAAGTGTTTTGCCCTCATTTTGCAAAGGTGCTTGTAGAATCTCAATTAATTTTTTACCTTTGTGTTTGCCATCAATAATTTG